>NZ_LSKG01000131.1:0-2563 GCF_001557005.1 Sphingomonas sp. CCH15-F11
CGGTGTGCGTGCTGCTGCGCGGCAAGGCGCTGAGCGAGACGTCGCGGGCGCGCCTAGCGCTGATGCGGGAGACCAATGACGGCTTTCGCATCGCCGAGGAGGATCTGCGGCTGCGCGGGGCAGGCGAGTTGCTGGGCACGCGGCAGTCGGGGGAGGCGCAGTATCGGCTGGCGACGCCCGAGATGCTGGCGGAGCTGCTGCCGCCGGCGACCGGGGACGCGCGGTTGCTGATCGACCGCGACGGCGGGCTTGAAGGTGCGCGCGGGGCGGCGGCAAGAATCGCCTTGTACCTGTTCGAGCGGGATTCGGCGGTCGCGCTGTTGCGGTCGGGCTGATCCCTGGCGTAGCGCAGGGCCATGCAATTGCTTCTGCCCATCCTGATGACGCTGATCGCCGGCATCGGCATCGCGATCCAGCCGCCGACCAACGCGGTGCTGGCGCGGGCGTCGGGATCGGTGCTGCTGGCGGCGCTGATTTCGTTCGCGGTGGGCACCGCGGTCCTGCTGGTCGTGTGGGCGTTCAGCGACCGGGGGTCGATTGTGGGACTGCGCCAGGTGCCGTGGTGGTCGTGGCTGGGCGGGCTGTACGGCGCGGTGTTCGTCAGCGCCGCCGCCTATGCGGCACCGCGGCTGGGGCTGGCGACGATGCTGACGCTGGCGATCGGGACGCAGCTGACCGCGGCGCTGGTCATCGACCAGTTCGGGCTGCTGGGGCTTGCCCGTTCACCGGTCACGCCGGTGCGGCTGGCGGGATTGGTGCTGCTGCTGGCGGGCGTCGCGCTGATGCTGCGCCGGGGCTGATCCAGGGATCAGCGGCGGAGCAGGCCGGCGAGCAGTTCGTAATAGCTGGCGCGGTCGATCGGCTGTTCGAACTGACAGCCCATCCGCCCGCCGAGCCACCAGCGCACCTCCGCCACGGTCACGCCGATCACCGGCATGTTGATGCGGATGCGGGTGCCGGGGGCGTATTCGTCCTCGCACCGCGCCATCAGGCCGTGGGGCGAGATGTTGACGACAAGCAGGTTGATCGGCCGCGCATCGGGGCCGAAGGCGCGGGCGCGGTAATGCACCTCGTCGCGTTCGACGGCGCGCTGGTCGACAATGGCCAGATTGGTCGCTCGCATCGCCATGCGTGAATTCCCTTAACAGGCTGAGCACCAGGCTAGGGCGACAGGCGTGAACAGCGCCGCAATGAACAGGGTTAGCAAGCGGTGAATCGCACCCGCATGCGACCAGCCGAAACCCTCACCCCGCCGGCCGCAACAGCCCGTGATGCTTCTTGCCCGCCGAGACGCGCACCTCGCCCGCGACCGCGACGGTCGCGGCCTCATCGGCCACCTTCTCCCCCTCGACCCGCGCGCCGCCGCCCTTGATCAGCCGGCGGGCCTCGCCCTTCGACGCGGCAAAGCCCAGCCCGACCAGCGCGTCGACCAGCGCGATCCGGCCCCCCGCCACCGCAAGCACGGGCAGCGCACCGCCCGCCGCGCCCTCCTCAAAGGTCCGGCGCGCGGTTTCCGCGGCTGCTTCGGCGGCGTCGCGGCCGCGGCACATGGCGGTGGCCGCATTGGCCAGCACCTTCTTCGCCTCGTTGATCTCCGCGCCTTCCAGCGCCTCCAGCCGGGCGATCTCGTCCAGGGGCAGGTCGGTGAACAGGCGCAGGAAGCGGCCGACATCGCGGTCGTCGGTGTTGCGCCAGAATTGCCAGTAATCATAGGCGGGCAACGCGCCCTCGTTCAGCCACACTGCGCCCGACATGGTCTTGCCCATCTTGCCGCCGTCCGCCGTGGTGATGAGCGGGGTGGTGACGCCATAGACCTCTGCGCCCGCCACGCGGCGGGTGAGTTCGATGCCGTTGACGATATTGCCCCACTGATCCGACCCGCCCAGTTGCAGCCGGCAGCCGAAGCGGCGGTTCAGTTCCAGAAAGTCATAGGCCTGAAGGATCATGTAGTTGAATTCGAGGAAGCTGAGCGATTGTTCGCGATCGAGCCTGAGCTTGACCGAATCGAAGCTGAGCATCCGGTTGACCGAGAAATGCTGGCCGATGTCGCGCAGGAACGGGATATATTCCAGCCGATCGAGCCATTCGGCATTGTCGAGCAGCACCGCGTCGGTCGGGCCATCCCCGAAGGTCAGAAAGCGTTCGAACACGGTGCGGATCGACGCGATGTTCGCCGCGATCGTCTCCGCCGTCATCAGCTTGCGTGCTTCGTCCTTGAAGCTGGGATCGCCGACCTTGCCGGTGCCGCCGCCCATCAGCACGATCGGCTTGTGCCCCGATTGCTGGAGCCGGCGCAGCAGCATGATCTGAACCAGGCTGCCGACGTGGAGCGACGGCGCGGTGGGATCGAAACCGATATAGCCGGGCACGACCTGTTTCGCGGCGAGCGCGTCGAGCGCCGCCGCGTCGGTCATCTGATGGACATAGCCGCGCGAGGTGAGCAGCCGGACGAGGTCGGAGGAGGCGTCAGTCATGGTTGCGCGCCCATAGCGAAGCCGGGGGCGGGTGTCATGCGGCGCGTGGCGGCGCGGCGGAAGTTGACACTGGGTTGACACTGTCGGGG
>NZ_LSKG01000132.1:0-64641 GCF_001557005.1 Sphingomonas sp. CCH15-F11
CCATAGACGAACACCTCCAGCCCCGCCGCGTCATGCGTGCGGGTCAGCCGCATATGGTTGGCCGCGCCCTCGTCGCCGAACGGCGGCGGGACGGGGGCGTCGACGACGAACGCTGGATCCGCAAACGCCACGCGCAGCTGCGCGAGCGTGCCCGGCCATTCATGGCTGCGATGCTTCATCGTCACCAGATTGGCGACGCTCAAATGGCACTTGCCGTCGGCGGTGTCGGGGGCGGGCGACACGGTCGCGGCATTGGCGGCCCACATCGCGGATGCCGACAGGGCCTGGGCCTGCAAATGCCGCGGCGCGTCGGCGTAGCGCGTGCCCAGCGACGCCAGCCATGCGTGGTCGGGGCGTGCGAGCGGATAGAAGATGCCCTGCGCCAGCCCCAGGCGCAGATTGGCGCGCATCTTCTCGATCCCCTGCAGCGCGGCGGCGCGTGGCGCGGAAATATTGCCGGAGTTGCGGGTCGCCGCCAGATTCCCCGGGCTCAACCCGGCATAATTGTGGCTGGGGCCGATCAGCCCGTCGAAATTGATTTCCCGCAGCATGAGGGTCCCCTGTTTCAGCGCGCGACGTGGTGGATGACGTCGCCGGTCGCGATGCCCAGCAATTCCGCGCTGCGCTCGTCGATCAGCACGCCGTCATGCTGCGGCTGGACGCAGCCCTGGGTCGCGCGGAAGCTGCCCAGCCTTCCGGTCGCGATCAGCGCCGGTTCGCCGGCATCGCTCAGCCCGGTGACCTCCGACTGGCGCGCCGAACGAATGCTCTGCACCTGATCGGTGCGCGCGATCATCGTCGGCCCGCCGTCAAAGATGTCGACATAATTCTCGAACGCGAAGCCCTCATTCTCCAGCATCCGCATCGCGGCGCGGCCGCTGGGGTGCGGGCGGCCGATCACCTGGCGCGCGGTTTCGGGCAGCATCGCGGTATAGACCGGGTGCTTGGGCATCAGGTCGGCGATGAACTGGTTGCCGTGGATCGCATTGAACTGGTCGGCTTCCTGGAAACTCATGCCGAAGAAGCGGCCAGCCACGCCGTCCCAGAAGGGCGACCCGCCCGCTTCGTCGATCACGCCGCGCAGCTCGGCCAGGATGCGGTCGGCGAAACGTTCGCGATGCGCGGCGATGAACAGGTAGCGGCTGCGCGCCAGCAGCAGCCCCAGCCCGCCGGCACGCTCGCCGGGGTGCAGGAACAGCCCGCCGACCTCGCTCGCCCCCTCCAGATCGTTGACCAGCGACAGCAATTCGGCGCGGAACGTGCGATTGAGCGCCTCGCTATGCTTGGTGACGGTGCCCAGTCGATAGCTATAGAACGGCCAGCGCTGACCCACCTGACTGAAGATCTGGCACGTCCCGCGCACTTCGCCGGTCGCGGCGTTTTCCAGCACCATGACGAACAACTCGTCGGCCAGGCTGCCTTCGTCGCGTGCGAAGGCCGCGTGGCTGCGCGCTAGCTTCGCCTCCAGCGACGGGCGGTCGGGCGGCAGGTTGGTGAAGCCGCCGCCGGTCAGCTTGGCCATTTCATAAAGATGCTTGAGGTCGCCGTCGGTGGCGGCGCGGATCACGAACGTCATGAAAGCCCCTGTGTGACCAGCCGGTGGATCGTCACCGCGCTCAACGCCGCGCGCTCGGGCAGGCTGTCGGGGATCAGAAACTCGTCGGCGGAATGGATGGCACCGCCACGCGCGCCCATCGTGTCGATGACCGGCACGCCGCACGCCGCGATATTGTTGCCGTCGCACACGCCGCCAGTCGCGCGCCAGCTGACCGGGATGCCCAGGTCCGACCCGGCCGCGGCGACGAGCGCGAACAGCCGCTCCGCGCCGGGATCGATCGGCTTGGGCGGGCGGTTGAAGCTGCCGTGGCGCGCGATCGCCACGTCATGCGCCGCGGTAACCGCGGCGATCGCTTCGTCGAGCAGCGTGTCGGCACGCGCGATCGCGTCGACGCTGCGCGGGCGGAAATTGACGCGCAGGATGGCCAGGTCGGGGACGACGTTGTTCGGTCCGCCGCCGTCGATGCGCGCCGGATTGACCGACAGGCCGTCATCCTTCCCCGCCGCCAGCCGCACCGCCAGCGCCGCCGCCGCGACGATCGCATTGCGGCCGTCGTCGGGGTTGCGCCCCGCATGGGCGCTGCGCCCCCGCACGACGATCGAGAAATTGCCGGTGCCGCCCCGCGCGCCCGCCAGCGTCCCGTCGGGCAGCGCGGGCTCGTAGGTCAGCGCCGCGCGCTTTCCAGC
This sequence comes from Sphingomonas sp. CCH15-F11, assembly GCF_001557005.1. Lineage (NCBI taxonomy): Bacteria > Pseudomonadati > Pseudomonadota > Alphaproteobacteria > Sphingomonadales > Sphingomonadaceae > Sphingomonas > Sphingomonas sp. CCH15-F11. The sequence continues at coordinate 2,245 of NZ_LSKG01000132.1, forward strand.
CGCCGCGCGCGCAATCAGGCCGGCGGACGACAGCGACCCGGTTTCCTCGTCCGAATTGATGACGACCTCATAGCCGAAGCGATCGGCGACCGGGCTCGCCTCCACCGCTTCGAGCGCGGCGAGCATCAGCGCCAGCCCGCCCTTCATGTCGGCGGCTCCCGGCGCGTTGAGCGTCCCGTCATCCAGCCACCGCGCCTGCTGAAACGGGTGATCCGCGCCGAACACGGTATCCATGTGGCCGGTAAACAGCAGTTGCACCGGCGCATCGGGGCGGACGGTCAGGTGCAGGTGGTGGCCATGGCCGATCGCGCGCACCTCGCCCTCCGTGCTCACGCTGTCGACTGCATCGGGTGCGACGAGCGCGACGTCGCCGGGCAGTGCGGCGAATGCGTCGGCGAGTGTCGCGCCCATCGCCGCGACCCCCGCCAGGTTGCGCGTGCCGCTGTTGATCGCCACCCAGCGTTCGGTCCGCGCCAGCATCGGTGCGGCGCGGACATGGTCGACAAGGTCGCGCTCGATCGCGCTCAATCCGCTCATGCCGCGTCCCCTAGCCGGTTCGGCGACGCAACGGAACCCGGCTCGGCGTGCTCAGAACTGATAGACGAGCGACGCCCGGCTGGTCGTGTCGGTGGTCTGCCGGCCGGCGGGCGGGTCGCTTTCATACTGCACCGTATAGGAAAAGCGCCCCGACAGCGGCCCGATCAGCCGCGCGTTGATCGCGCTCACGCTCGACACCGTGCTGTTGGCGCTTTGCAGATAGGCCGATGCGTTCTGCGTCAGCGTCAGACCTGCCGTCGCCTTCCACATCAGGTCGAGCGAACCGCGCGCGGCGACGTTGTTCTCGTCGGGCGAATTGGTGAAGTCGGTCGCGCGATAGGCCGGGCCAAGCTCGAGATCCAGCGTCAGCCGGGGCCGCCGGATCGCGTTGTAGCCAACCCCCAGCGAAGTCGAATAGCGCGAGGAATAGCCGAAGAACCGGTCGCTTTCGAACTGTGCGGCACCATAAGCGTAGAGGCGGTCGCTGATCTTGTAGTTGGGTTCATAGGCGAACAGGTAATGTTCGCGCGTCGGCACGCCGTTGCTTTCCTGATATTCGATCATGCCGCGCAGCTTGTGCCGCCACACCAGCCCTTCGCGCTTCACGTCCAGGATCGCGTGCGCACCAATATTGTCGGTGTTGCCGGTGGTCTGGAACCCGCCCAGCTCGATCCGCCCTTCGACCAGTTCCCAGAAAGTTGCGTCGCGGATGCGCTGGACGGCTTCTTCGCGGCGTTCCTCCTTCCACCGATTGGCAAGCGCGTTGATCGCATCGGTGCTTTCCGGGCTGATCGTGCGCGCATATTTGGCGATCACCTCGACCTCCGCCTCGTTGCCGCTGGCCAACGCGGCTTCGAGCATCCGCGTAAGGTCGGGCGACAGCGGGGCATCCTGGCGCCCCTGTGCGCTCGCGTCGGCGATCGCGAACGAAGTCAGAGCGGCGGCGAACAAGGGGAGGGACGGGCGCACGCGCGCTAACCTAAGCGCGGAATAGGGCAAGATCAAAGCAATCCACCCGCAATCCGCGCGCGTTCCGGCGTGCGCGAGAGCTGAACGACTGGACCCGCCGGCACGGACTTCTAAGGAGGGCCTGGGTGGAACAGGGGCCGGTATCGCATGATCGAGATGCACGAGCGCGTCCTGCTGTCGCACTGGCGTGCCTTGCTTGCCTGCCTTCCGGCATGGCGCCTGCTGGTGCCTCAGGTCGGCGCGGCGAGCTTTGCCAGCCGCACGCCGTTCGACTCGATTTCGGGCTTGATGCGAAATCGCGGCTTTGCGCGCGTTGTGGCGATCGTAGCATCGCGCAGCGATGCCGAGGTGGCATCGCTGCTGGCGTTGGCGCAGATCAACCAGGACCGCCAGACCTATTTCGCGCGGCTGCTGCTGCTCGCCTATGTGACCGTTCCGCTGACCGTCTTTGCACTCGCCGCCCAGATGTCGCCCGCGTGGCTGGCGCGGATTTTCGAACAATATCCGTCGGCGATCGGCGGAGGCATGGCTGGGGCCGGACTGGCGGTCGTAATCGCGCATGTCAACGAAGCCCGTGCCCGGTCGCTGATTGCAATGCTTCAGGTCATCCAGCTTGTCCGGGCGCACCCCGATCCGTAGGGCCCGCGCTGACCCACGGCGCGAACGCGGCGAGCACGTCCTCATAGAGCGCGCGCTTGAAGTCGACGACGATGGCGGGCAGCTCGCGCGGGTCGGCCCAGCGCCAGGCGCGAAATTCCTGATGCGCCGTTGCGATGTCGATGTCGTGGTCCTCGCCCAGGAAGCGAAAGGCGAACCACATTTGACGCTGGCCACGCCACTTGCCCTGCCACACCTTGCCGATCAGCGCGTCGGGCAGGTCGTACCACAGCTCGTCGGGGGCCTGCGCGATCAGCTCGACGAGATGCGGCGTCACGCCGGTTTCCTCGCCCAGTTCGCGGATCGCCGCGGTCAGCGCGTCTTCGCCCGGGTCGATCCCGCCCTGCGGCATCTGCCACGCCTCCAGTGTCGAATCCATGCGCTGGCCGACAAACACATGGCCGTCGCGATTGATCAGCATCACGCCGGCGCAGGGGCGATAGGGCAGGGTGGAGACGTCGTTCACCGGATGGTCCTTCGGCACGGTTGGAAGCGGGCGGGCCCGGCTCTACCTAGGTGCGGTGATCCACATCGTCCACCATCCCGACTATGTCGCCGCCGCGCCCGCGCGCAGTGCCTATGAGTGGAACAAGAACGGCCTGGTTCGCGACCTGTTGCGCGCCCGGGACGAGGCGATCGTCTGGCACGCGCCCGAGGCGATGCCGCGTGACTGGCTGGAGGCGGTGCACGATGCCGAGTATGTCGATCAGGTGCTCGCCGCGCGCGTGCCGCCCGAGAAGGAACGCCGCATCGGCTTTCCCGTGACCCCGACCGTCGCCGCGCGCGCGCAGAAGGTGCCGGGCGGCACCTGGCTCGCCGCGCGTCTGGCTCAATCGCACGGTTTCGCCGCCAACACCGCGGGGGGCAGCCATCATGCGCTGGCCGACACCGGCGCCGGATTCTGCGTGTTCAACGATCTGGCGATCGCCGCGGTCCGGCTGGTCGAGGCGGGCGATGCGCGCCGCGTGCTGATCGTCGATTGCGACGTGCATCAGGGCGACGGGACCGCCGCGCTCACCGCCGGGCGGCCGGGCATTGCCACCTATTCGATCCATGCGGAAAAGAATTTTCCGGTGCGCAAGGCGCGCTCGACCCTCGACGTCGCCTTGCCCGACGGGGTCGGCGACGCCGAATATCTCGATGCGCTCGCGACGACGCTCATGCCCCTGCTCGACGATTTCGCGCCCGACCTCGTGCTCTATCAGGCCGGGGTCGATCCGTTCGCGGGCGATCGGCTCGGGCGGCTGGCGCTCAGCCGGGAGGGGCTGGTCGCGCGCGACACCTGGATTGCGCGGACCCTTGCTGCGCGCGGGGTACCGCTGGCGAGCGCGCTCGGCGGCGGTTACGGCCATGACGCCATGGAAGTCGCCGACCGCCATGTCGCCTCGCTGTTGACGCTCGCCACCACCTACGCCGCGCACATGCCGGCATCGCACGCCACCGCCGCCTGACAGGAAGACTATTTTGACCGCGCCCACCATCGTCTGGTTCCGCCGTGACCTTCGCCTGTCGGATCAGGCCGCGCTTGCCGCCGCCGCGTCGGAAGGCCCGGTGATCCCCGTCTATGTGCTCGACGACGAGACGCCCAAGCACCGCAAAATGGGCGGGGCGTCGCGCTGGTGGCTGCACCACAGCCTGGCCGCACTCGACGCCACCCTCCACGAAAAGGGCTCGCGGCTGATTCTGCGCCGGGGCCGCGTCGACGATGTGCTGGCCAGGCTGGCCGAGGAAACCGGCGCGACGCGGGTCCATGCGCTGCGCCATTACGAGCCCTGGTGGCGCAATGCCGAACGCGCGCTGGCGAAGCGGGTCGAGCTGGTCTGCCATGACGGCAACTATCTGGTCCCGCCCGGATCGGTGACGACCGGCAGCGGTCAGCCCTACAAGATCTACACCCCGTTCTGGCGCGCGCTGCAGGATCATATGCCGCCGCCCGCGCCCGCCAAGCGTCCGCGCGAAATTCCCTCGCCCGCGCGATGGCCGAAGAGCGAGCGGCTCGACGACTGGGGCCTGCGCCCCACCCGACCCAACTGGGCGACCGGCTTCGAGGCCGAATGGACCCCCGGCGAGGCGGGTGCGCGGGCGCGCATCGACTCGTTCCTCGACCGTGCGTCGGCCTATGGCGATGCGCGAAACCTGCCCAGCGTCGAGGGGACGTCGCGCCTGTCCCCGCATTTGCATTTCGGCGAGGTCTCGCCCGGCTATGTCTGGCACCGCACGATGGATCGCGGCGGATCGGTCGAGACCTTTCTGGGCGAGCTTGGCTGGCGCGATTATGCCCAGAACGTCATCCTGCAATTTCCCGACTATGCCTCGCGCAACGCGCGCGACAAGTTCGACGCGCTGGAATGGCGCGCGCTTGGCGATGCGGCGGTGAAGCGGGATTTCGAAGCCTGGACGCGCGGGCAGACGGGCTATCCGATCGTCGATGCCGGGATGCGCCAGCTGTGGGCCACCGGCTGGATGCACAATCGCGTCCGGATGATCGCGGCCAGCTTCCTGATCAAGCATCTGCTGATCGACTGGCGCGAGGGCGAACGCTGGTTCTGGGACACGCTGGTCGATGCCGATTACGGGTCGAACGCGACCAACTGGCAATGGGTGTCGGGGACCGGCATCGATTCCAACATGTTCGTGCGGATTATGGCGCCGCTCGGCCAGTCGGAAAAGTTCGATGCCGGCGCCTATATCCGCCATTGGGTGCCGGAGCTGGCCGGGGTGCGCGGCGATGCGATCCATGATCCGGAAGCGGCCGGCGAGCGCCCGTCGGACTATCCGCGCAAGATCATCGCGCACCGCGCCGCGCGCGAACGGGCGCTGGCGGCGGTGAAGGCAATCGCCTGAACGGCGCGGTTGCGACTTGCAGCCGTCATCGTCGCGTGCATTGAGGGGCGCGATGAACGCACCCTCACGCAATCGGGGACGCCGCACCGGCCGCAAAACCCACTCGCCGGTCGCGGGGCGGGGCACGCTGCGCTGGCTCGCGCCGGCGTTTCACCGCTTGCTCGACCGGCTCGACCGCGGGCTGGCGGCGGGCACGATCGAGGCGTCGTTGCCCGACGGGACCACCCGCTTTCTGGGCGCGCGATCGCCCGGCCCGGTGGCGGAAGTGCGGGTACACAGCTGGCGGGCGCTGCTGCGCCTCGTCACCGGCGGTTCGGCGGGATGGTATGAAGCCTGGGCGGAGGGGGAGTGGAGCAGCGCCGATCCGGTGCCGCTGTTCGACCTGTTCATGCGCAACCGCGTGCCGCTCGGCAATCTCGCGCGCGCCAGCGGCCCGACGCGCGCGGTCAAGCGATGGCTGCACTGGCTTCACCACAACGATCGGGCGGGTGCGCGGCGCAACATCCGTTACCATTATGACCTGGGCAATGATTTCTACCGGCTGTGGCTCGACCCGAGCCTGACCTATTCGAGCGCGCTGTTCGACACGAGCGACGATCTGGCGGCGGCACAGGCGCGCAAGCTCGACGCCATCCTGGCGCGCACCGGAACGAAGCCGGGCGAGCGCATCCTGGAAATCGGCTGTGGCTGGGGCTCGTTTGCCGAACGCGCGGCGCGTGCCGGTCGACGGGTTCATGCGATTACCCTGTCCGAACATCAGGCCGAAGCGGCGATTGCGCGCAACGCGGGGCTCGACGGGGTGACGGTGGCGATCACCGACTATCGCGATGTCGATGGGGAATATGACGCGGTCGCCAGCATCGAGATGGTCGAGGCGGTCGGCCAGGCCTATTGGTCCGACTATCTGGCGACGATCGCGCGCGTGCTGAAGCCCGGCGGCCGCGCGGCGATCCAGTATATCGCGATCGACGACGCGATTTTCGACGCCTATGCCGCCAATGTCGATTTCATCCAGACCTATATCTTTCCCGGCGGGATGCTGCTGTCAACGTCACGCTTTCGTGCGCTGGCCGAACGCCACGGGCTTGCATGGCGCGATCCGCACGCATTCGGCCCGGACTACGCCCGCACGCTGCGCGAATGGCGGCACGCGCTCGACCGCGCGGTTGCCGAACAGCGCCTGCCGGCCGATCTCGATCGCGGCTTTGTCGACCTGTGGCGCTACTATCTGATGTATTGCGAGGGCGGCTTCGCGGGTGGCGGCATCGATGTGGTTCAAGTCACGCTGGTCAAGGGAGGGAAGACATGACCGTTTGGACGAGACTGGCCTGTGCAGGTGCGCTCGCGCTGGCGCTGGGCGGATGCGGCGCGACGACGCAGGGCACGCGCGTGGCGACGGATGCCGCCATCCCTTCGCCACAGGTCGCGCTGACGCCCGAAAATGCCGACGGTCTGCGCCAGGTCGGTGCACGCGTGCTGTTCTGGTCGCAGGCCGAGCGCGACCGCAATTTCATGGCGATGGAGACCTTGTTCCCGGGCCATATCGTCAAGGCGGGCGGCAAGGTCCGCGCGCTGCCCGCCGGCGAGCCGCTGCCGCTGCCCGCCGCCGACGTGGATGCGTTCATGGCGGCGCAGAATGTGACCGGGCTGATCGTGGTTCAGGACGGCCGCGTCCGGCTGGAACGCTATGCGCGCGGTTTCGGGCCGGACCAGCGCTGGACCAGCTTTTCAGTCGCCAAGTCGTTCACCTCGACCCTGGTCGGCGCGGCTATTCGTGACGGTGCGATCAAGTCGGTCGACGATCCCGTCACGCGCTACATCCCCGAACTGGCCGGCAGCGGCTATGACGGCGTGACGGTGGCGCAGCTCCTCACCATGACCTCCGGCGTCAAGTGGAACGAGAATTATACCGACCCGAACTCGGACGTCGCCCGGCTTTATGCGAAGCCCGCGCCGCCCGGCGTCGACCCGACGGTCGCCTATATGCGAACGCTGGTGCGCGAGGCTGAACCGGGCAGGAAGTGGGTCTACAAGACCGGAGAGACGAACCTGATCGGCGTACTCGTCACCCGCGCGACCGGACGGCCGCTCGCCAACTATCTGAGCGAGAAGGTCTGGAAACCCACGGGCATGCAGCGCGATGCCTTTTGGATGGTCGATCCCTCGGGTCAGGAAATCAGCGGTTGCTGCCTGTCGGTCACGCTGCGCGACTATGCCCGCATGGGGCTGTTCGCGCTCGAAGGCGGGGCGGGCCAGGTGCCGCCCGACTGGTTCAAGACCGCGACCGCGCCACTCGCCAGCATCGGCGCGCCGGGCTTCGGCTATGGCTATCAATGGTGGACCTATCCCGGCGGGCGCTTCGGTGCGCAGGGGATTTTCGGCCAGGGCATCGTCATCGACCCCGCGACCCGCACCGTGATCGCGATCACCTCGTCCTGGCCGAGCGCGACTGGGCGTGATCTCTCCGCCCAGCGGCTGGCGTTCGTCGCGAAGGTGCTGGCGGCGGTGGAGTAGGGTCGGGGTTGTCGCTGCGTCTTTCGATACGCGCCTTCGCCGCCGCTCAGCCGCTACCCAGGATGAGCGGGGCTATATGATGTTTTATCTCAAGAGGGACCGCTCATCCTGAGTAGCCGCCGATCTTGTCGAAGCGGCGCATCGAAGGACGCAGCGCAGCCTCACCCCACGCGTTCGAAGTGCCCGGTCTCGAAATCGCTTGCGGCCAGCGCCACGATCCGTTCCGCCACCGTCTCCGGCGGCTTGACGCTGGCGGGGTCCTCGCCGGGATAGGCGCGCGCGCGCATCTTGGTGCGCGTGGCGCCGGGATCGACGATCGCGACGCGAACCTTGCTGACGTTGCGCACTTCCTCGGCATAGGCGAGCAGCAGATTCTCGAACGCGGCCTTGGACGCGCCATAGAGCCCCCAATAGGCGCGCGGCTGCCGCGCCACGCTGGAGGTCAGGCCGATGATCCGGCCGGCGGGTGCCGCGCGCAGCAGCGGGTCGAACGAAGTCAGCAGCGCCGCCTGCGCGCTGACGTTCAGTGTGAATACGCTCGAGACTTCCTTGGCATCGAACGCCGGCACCGCCGCCAGCGACCCCAGGGTCGCGGCGTTGAGCACGAGAAGGTCGAGCGTCGGCCAGCGCCCGGCGATCGCGCTGCCCAGCCGGGCCACGCCGTCGGTCTGCGCCAGGTCGAGCGGCGCGATGGTCGACGTGCCGCCGGCGGCGTGGATCGCTTCCTCGACTTCCTCGAGCCCGCCGGTCGTCCGCGCGGTCAGGATGACGTGCGCGCCCGCGGTTGCGAGCGCGCGGGCGGTCGCGGCGCCGATGCCGCGGCTTGCGCCTGTGATCAGCGCGGTCCGGCCGGCGAGCGGCTTTGCAGGGTCGGTCATCGCGTCGCTCACTCCGCCAGCAGTTCGAGCTGCCCGGCCGCGCGTTCGTCGCAATCGGTCAGCGGGGTGGGATAATCGCCGGTGAAACAGGCGTCGCAATAGCGCGGTCGCACGGCCGCCCGCCCGGCCTCGCCCAGCGCCTTGTAGAGCCCGTCGATCGAGATGAACGCGAGGCTGTCGGCATGGATGAAATCGGTCATGCCGCCGACGTCGAGCTGCGCGGCTAGCAGCTTGGCGCGCTCGGGCGTGTCGACGCCGTAGAAGCAGCTGTGGCGCGTCGGCGGGCTGGCGATGCGCATGTGCACCTCCGCTGCGCCGGCTTCGCGCATCATCTGAACGATCTTCAGGCTGGTCGTGCCGCGCACGATCGAATCGTCGATCAGGACGACGCGCTTGCCCTGGATCAGCGCGCGGTTGGCATTGTGCTTCAGCTTGACGCCCAGGTGACGGACCTTGTCGCCTGGCTGGATGAAGGTGCGTCCGACATAGTGCGAGCGGATGATGCCCAGCTCGAACGGGATGCCCGATCGCTGCGCATAGCCCAGCGCGGCGGGGGTGCCGCTGTCGGGCACCGGAATGACCAGGTCGGCGTCGACCGGGCTTTCGTCGGCCAGCTGTGCGCCGATCGCCTTGCGCACCGAATAGACCGATCGGTCCTCCGCGATCGAATCGGGGCGCGAGAAATAGACCCATTCAAAGATGCACGGCCGCGCCGCGACCGGCGCGAAGGGGCGCACCGACGTCACCTTGTCGCCCTCGACGATCACCAGCTCGCCGGGATCAACCGAGCGGACGAACTCCGCCCCGACGACGTCGAGCGCGACGGTTTCCGACGCGAAGATCACCGAGTCGCCCAGCCGCCCCATGACCAGCGGACGGATGCCCAGCGGGTCGCGACACGCGATCATGCCGCTTTCGGTCAAGCAGATCAGCGAATACGCCCCCTCGACCTGCTTCAGCGCATCGATGAACCGGTCGAGCAGCGTGCGGTAGCTCGACGTCGCGACCAGGTGGATGATCGTCTCGGTGTCCGACGTCGACTGAAAGATCGAACCCGACCGGACCAACTCGCGCCGCAGATGCGCCGCATTGGAGATGTTGCCGTTGTGCGCGATCGCAAAGCCGCCGGTGGCGAGGTCGGCATAGAGCGGCTGCACGTTGCGCAGCGCGGTCTCGCCGGTGGTCGAATAGCGCACATGGCCGGCGGCGACTCGTCCCGGCAGCGCCTCGATCACCTCCGGACGGTCGAAATTGCCCGCGACATGCCCCATCGCTCGATGGGTGTGGAACAGCGCGCCGTCGAAGCTCGAAATGCCCGCCGCCTCCTGGCCGCGATGCTGGAGCGCGTGGAGCCCGAGCGCCACCAGCGCGGCGGCACCATCGGCGTTCGATACGCCGAAAATGCCGCATTCCTCGCGCAGTTTGTCGTCGTCGAATGGATTGGTCGTCAACATGGATACTCGCCGCGCGTGCTGGTTGGCGCGGCATATAGGCATGGCTGACGGCTTTGTCGCCCTTTTGTCACATCGGCCGCCGGGCGCGGATGTCCCGGGCCGGACGCCAGCGGTGCGATCAGCCCGCCAGGCGGTGCTCGCCGAGTTCGCCCGCATCGTCGCCGCCGCGGCTCGACCCGAGCAGCAGCCGGCGCTCTGCCAGCATGCGGCGCACGCCCGCGGCGCCCAGCGGCTTGCCATAATGCCAGCCCTGGCCCTTGGCGCAGCCGATCGCACGCAGGCGGTCGGCGATCGCCTCGTTCTCGATCCCCTCCGCGGTGACCGGCAGGTTCAGGCTTTCGCCCAGCCGGACGATCGCATTGACGATCGCGGCCGAATCCGGATTTTCGATGATCGAGCTGACGAAGCTGCGGTCGATCTTGATCCGGTCGAACGGCAGCGCGCGCAAATGGGCGAGCGACGAATAGCCCGTGCCGAAATCGTCGAGCGCGATGCGGATGCCCTGGTTCTTCAGACTGCCGATGATCGACTGGGCGAGCGCCAGATTGTCGAACAACGCGCTTTCGGTGACCTCGATCTCCAGCCGGCTGGCGGGGAAACCGCTTTCGGTCAGGCTCTTGATGATCTTCTGCGCCAGCCACGCGTCGCGCAGCTGCCAGGGCGAGATGTTGATCGACAAGACGAGCGCCGGGTCCCAGTCGCGCGCGATGCCGAACGCCTGGCGCATCACCGACAGCGACAGGTCGTTGATCAGGCCCGAATCCTCGGCGATCGAGATGAAACGGTCGGGGCCGATCACGCCCTGCGTCGCGTGCTCCCACCGCGCGAGCACCTCGAAGCCGATCAGCTTGCCGGTTTCGAGCTCCACCTGCGGTTCGAAATAGGGCACGATCTCCTGTGCCGGGATCGCCGAGCGCAGACCGTTTTCCAGCTCGTTGCGGATCTTCAGCTCGCGCTCCATCGACCGGTCGAACCACGTCGCGCGCCCGCCACCCGCGCGCTTCGCGCTGGCCATGGCGATGTCCGCGGCGCGGATCAGCGAATCGACCGAGGCGGAGTCGAAGTCGGATCGCGCCATGCCCGCCGACGCGCCGACGTGACAGATGACGCCGTCCGCATCGATCGGCTGGCTGATCCGGGTCAGCAGCCGGTCGGCAAAGCGTTCGACCGGATCGTGATGCGACGGGTCGAAGACGAAGGCGCAGCCGAATTCGTCGCCGGCAAATCGCGCCAGCAGCGCGCCCGACGGTGCGATGTCGGAGATTTCGGTGGCGATGCGGCGCAGCAACGCGTCGCCGATCTGATGCCCGTGCATGTCGTTGACATGCTTGAACCCGTCCAGATCGACGATCACCATCGCGACCGCCTTGTGCTGCTTCTGGGCGCGCACGAACATCACCGTCGCATCCTCCACGAAGCTGCGGCGGTTCAGGAATCCGGTGAGCATGTCCTGCGCCACCAGCAGCGCGGCGCGTTCGGCACTGATGCCCGCCAGCGGCGACAGGCTGCGCGAACCGCTGTTGCGACGCCATCCGAACAGGATGAGCGCGACGTTCAGGATCAGCGCCACGGTCATCACCCGGTCGGGTTGCGCGGCGTTGCCGAAATAGGCCGAGGCGATCTGGGCCAGCACGGTGCTGGCGATCCCGACGAACAACAGGATCGACGCGACCGAAATGGCGATGCGCGTCGTGTCGCGCTGCGATGATCGCCGGTGTGCTGTCGGAACCTGCTGCGAACGCATTCATGCTTCTCCGTGGCGGAACGGCCAAGCTATCGGCGCGGCAGGTATAGATCAGGTTAAACCGGTGCCGGCTTGCGGAATCCGCGCCCTGCGGCTATGTGCCGCGCCAAGCAGTCCCGACGGAATGCGATATCGACGTCCCCAGCGGGGATGAGGCCGGCCGACGAGGTTTCGTTCGCCGGCTCATTTTGCGTTTGGGATCGACGGAAGTGGAGTTGGCATGTTCGACAGTCTGAGCGACCGGCTTGGCAGCGTCTTCGATCGGTTGAAGGGCCGCGGTGCCCTGACCGAGGCGGACGTGCGCGCCGCGATGCGCGAGGTGCGGATCGCGTTGCTCGAAGCCGATGTCGCTTTGCCGGTCGCGCGCGAATTTGTCGACAAGGCGACCGAGCAGGCCGTCGGCCAGCAGGTGCTGCGGTCGGTCACGCCCGGGCAGCAGGTCGTCAAGATCGTCCATGACGCCCTGGTCGACATGCTCGGGCCGGATACGGCGGAACTCGAGATCGGCGTCACCCCGCCCGCCGTCATCATGCTGGTAGGCCTTCAGGGGTCGGGCAAGACGACGACGACCGCCAAGCTCGCCAAGCTGCTGTCGGGCAAGGAGCGCAAGAAGGTCCTGATGGCGTCGCTCGACGTCAACCGCCCGGCCGCGCAGGAACAGCTCGCGGTGCTCGGCCAGCAGACCGAGGTCGCGACGCTGCCGATCGTTCCCGGCCAGCAGCCGGTCGATATCGCGCGGCGCGCGCTGCAGGCGGCAAAGCTTCAGGGCTATGACGTGCTGATGCTCGACACCGCCGGGCGACTGCACGTCGACCAGGCGCTGATGGACGAGATGAAGGCGGTCGCCGACATCAGCCGGCCCAATGAAATCCTGCTCGTCGTCGACTCGCTGACCGGCCAGGACGCGGTGAACGTCGCGCAGAACTTTTCCGAACAGGTGCCGCTGACCGGTGTGATCTTGACCCGGATGGACGGCGATGCGCGCGGCGGCGCGGCGCTGTCGATGCGCTCGGTCACCGGCAAGCCGATCAAGTTCGCCGGCATGGGCGAGAAGCTCGACCAGATCGAGGCGTTTCATCCCAAGCGCGTTGCGGGCCGCATCCTGGGCATGGGCGACGTCGTCTCGCTGGTCGAGCGCGCCGCCGAAGCGATTCAGGTCGAAGATGCCGAGAAAATGGCGCAGCGGCTCGCCAAGGGCCAGTTCGACATGAACGACCTGCGCAGCCAGTTGCAGCAGATGCGCCGCATGGGCGGCCTTGGCGCGCTGGCCGGCATGATGCCCGGCATGAAGAAGGCGCAACAGGCCATGGCGTCGGGCGCGGTGGATGAGAAAATCCTGCTGCGCATGGACGCAATGATCACCTCGATGACGCCCAAGGAGCGGGCCAAGCCCGAACTGCTCAACGCCAAGCGCAAGATCCGCGTCGCCAAGGGGTCGGGCACCACCGTGCAGGACGTCAACCGGCTGCTCAAGATGCACCAGGAAATGTCCACCGCCATGAAGAAGATCAAGAAGATGGGCGGGATCAAGGGGATGCTGGCGATGCTCGGCAAGGGCGGGCCCGGCGGCGGCATGGGTGGCATCGGCAATGCGCTGGGCGGTCCGCAGCTGGGTGACATGATGGGCAAGGCGGGCGCGGGCCTGCCTGGCCTTGGCGGGCCGGGGGGCAACATGCCCAACCTGCCGCCGGGGTTCGAGAATTTGTTGAAGAAGAAGTGACTTAACCTGCCGTTGCCGTCACCCCAGCGAAGGCTGGGGTCTTGTGCGGCAACGGCAACCCATGACCACCACGAGACCCCGGCCTTCGCCGGGGTGACGAATTGCAGAAGGAAGAAAGATCAAATGGCAACCAGCATGCGTCTGTCGCGCGGCGGATCGAAGAAGCGGCCTTATTACCGGATTGTGGTCGCGGATTCGCGCGCGCCGCGCGACGGCAAGTTCATCGAAAAGATCGGCACCTATAATCCGCTGCTCGCGAAGGATTCGCCCGATCGTATCAAGCTCGACAATGATCGCGCCGCGCACTGGCTCAAGATGGGCGCGCAGCCGACCGATCGCGTCGCGCGCTTCCTCGACGCCGCCGGGATCAAGGAGCGTCCCGCGCGCAACAATCCGAACAAGGGCAAGCCGGGTGAAAAGGCCACCGAGCGCGCCGAAGAGCGGGCGGAGAAGCTGAAGGCGGCTGAAGAAGCGGCGGCAGCCGCGGCTGCCGCACCCGCAGTCGAGGAAGCGGCACCCGCTGAGGAAGCCGCCGCCGAAGAAGCTCCCGCTGCCGAAGAGATCCCGGCTGCCGAAGCTGCCGAGGAACAGGCCGAGGGCTGATCGCCTTGCCGTCCGACCGCCCCGTCACGCTTGCCGTCGTCATCGGCGCGCACGGCGTGACGGGCGAGGTTCGCCTGAAGGTCTTCGCCGAACGGCTCGAGACCTTTGGCGCTTTCAACGCCGGCACCTTGACGCTGAAATCACTGCGTCCTGGCTCGAATGGTGCCATTGCCCGTTTCGCCGAGGTCACGGACCGCAACGCTGCCGAGGCGCTGCGGGGGACCGAGCTGACGGTGCCGCGATCGGCGCTGCCCCCGCTCGGCGAGGGCGAATATTACCATGTCGATCTGCTCGGCCTGCCGGTGGTCGACCATGCCGGCGCATCGATCGGCACGGTCGCCGCGATCGACAATTTCGGCGCAGGTGATGTGCTCGAAATCGAACGTCCCGACGGCCGGCGCTTCATGGTGCCAATGACGTCCGCGGCGGTGCCCGAATGGGACGACGCAAGGCTCGTGATTGACGCGCGCTTTGCCGAATAGTATATACATACCGTATATACGGAGGCGGCGATGAGCGAGGAACGTGCGGAGTGGGCGGGCAAGACCTTCAAGTCGGGCAACTCGGTCGCGCTGCGCCTGCCCAAGGGACTCGGCATTCCGGAAGGTACTGAGGTGCGCGTGGTCAAGGAGGCACCGATGACATTTCGGGTGGAGCCGGTCGATGCGCCGAGGCGCAAGATCGACATCAGCGGTTTCGCGGGAAAAGCACCCGGTGCAAGACTGATACCGCATGGCGATTTTGACGAGCGGCCGAGTGCCATCGCGCGCCGATTGGCCGCCACTGAGAAGTGACCAAGTATCTCATTGATGCTGACTCCGCCATCTACGCGATGGCGGAGCGGCACTCAGCTTTGAATGAGAGGTTGGCCGATTGTTATCCGGGCGACGTCGCCATTTCCGTCATCAGCTTTGCCGAGATCGCGGTGGGAAGCTATGTCGGCAAGCCGCCAAGTCCTGAGGTTCTTTCCGCCTTCATCAGGGTTGTGCCGATCCTGTCTTTTGACGAGGTAGCGGCCCACGCTTACGCCCGTTTGCCCTTTAAGCGCGCCCGTTTCGACCGCCTGCTCGCCGCGCACGCGCTGAGCCTCGGCGCGACGATCGTTACCAACAACGAAGCCGACTTCGCGGACGTCCCGGGACTGCGGCTTGAGAACTGGACAATCGTGTGACCTTCGCCGCGACCATCCTCACCCTCTACCCGGACATGTTTCCGGGCCCGCTCGGCCATTCGCTGGCGGGGCGGGCGCTGGCGGAAGGACTCTGGTCGTGCGATGCCCGCAACTTCCGCAACTTCGCCACCGACAAGCACCGCACGGTCGATGACACCCCGGCGGGCGGCGGTGCGGGCATGGTGCTGAAGGCGGACGTGCTGGCGGCGGCGTGCGATGCGGTCGGCTATGGCCGGCCGATGCTGGCGATGACACCGCGCGGGCGGCCGCTGACCCAGGCGCGGGTGCGCGAGCTGGCGGCGGGTCCGGGCGTGTCGATCCTGTGCGGTCGGTTCGAGGGGTTTGACGAGCGGCTGTTCGACGCGCGCCCGATCGAACAGGTGTCGATCGGCGACTATGTGCTGTCCGGCGGCGAGATGGCGGCTTTGGTGCTGCTCGATGCTTGCATTCGGCTGATTCCCGGCGTAATGGGCGCGACCTTGAGCGGGGAGGACGAGAGCTTCGAAACGGGGCTGCTCGAATATCCGCAATATACCCGACCTGTCGAATGGGAAGGGCGCACGATCCCCGAAGTGCTGCGATCGGGGGATCATGCGAGGATCGCGGCCTGGCGCAAGCAACAGGCAGCGGCCGATACACGGCTAAGGAGGCCGGACCTTTGGGAGCGCCATGACGGCGTTCGGGTCGGTACTCCCTCTGGCGCGCAGCGACGAGAACAGGACGAGACGACATGAACCTCATTCAGACGATCGAGGCGGAACAGATTGCCAAGTTCACCGCCGCCAAGAAGATCCCCGAATTCCGCCCCGGCGACACGCTGAAGGTCGGTGTGAAGGTGGTCGAAGGCGAGCGCACCCGCGTCCAGAATTTCGAAGGCGTGTGCATCGCACGCTCGAACAAGGGCATGGGCAGCAACTTCACCGTCCGCAAGATTTCGTTCGGCGAGGGCGTAGAGCGCGTCTTTCCGCTCTATTCGCCCAACGTCGAGTCGATCGAGGTCGTGCGCCGCGGCGTCGTGCGCCGTGCGAAGCTCTATTATCTGCGCGGCCGCACCGGCAAGTCGGCGCGTATCGCCGAGCGCCGCGACATGCGCCCCGCCAAGACCGAAGCCGCCGAATAATTCGGCGACTTCGCGACGATCTTACGGGCGTGGAAGCATCCGCTTCCACGCCCGTTTTGCGTCCGGACGCATCGATTTCACGACATCCCCGCCCGCCGGCAGCCCTTTACCGCGCGCAGCCGAGCCGCAATAACGGTCGCGCCAGCCCTCGCGTTCGTCGGGGTGCCTTTAGCGGAGAGAATGAGGATGTCGAAATGGGCGGCTACGGCCCTGTTCGTGAAATCGGGGCTCGTCGCCTCTCTGTTGAGTGCAGGAATGCTGATCACCATGGATGCTGATGCCCAGACGCCGCAGGCGAACGCAGCCGCTGCCCGTGCCGGCGACCTGACGCTGCAGCGGGTGTTCGCCAGCCCCGACCTGTCGGGAACGACGCCGCGCCAGTTGAAACTTTCCCCGGACGGCAAGCTGTTGACGCTGCTGCGCAACCGGGCCGACGAGCGCGAGCGGTTCGACCTGTGGGCGATGGATACCGCAACGGGCGAATGGCGCATGCTGGTCGACAGCCGGAAGATCGGCACCGGTGCAGAGCTGTCCGAAGCCGAGAAGATGCAGCGCGAGCGCGCGCGCATCGGCGGCACGCGGGGCATCATCGCCTATGACTGGACGCCCGATGGATCGGCGATCTTGGTGCCGCTCGACGGCGACCTGTTTCTCGCCACGCTCGACGGGCAGGTGCGCCGCCTGACGGAGAGCACTGCCGGCGAGCTCAATCCCGCAATCAGCCCGGCGGGGCGCTATTTGAGCTTCGTGCGCGACCAGAATCTGTACGTCCAGCCGATCGCGGGCGGCGACGCGCGCCGCATCACCCCCGACGGCACGGGCACGGTGCATTGGGGCGAGGCAGAGTTTGTCGCGCAGGAGGAGATGGACCGTTCGGACGGCTATTGGTGGTCGCCCGACGACACCCGGATCGCGGTCGAACGCTTCGACGAAGCGACGGTCGGGATCGTCAGCCGCGCGGCCATCGGTGCCGAGGGTACCCGCGTCTATGACCAGCGTTACCCCAGGGCGGGGACGGACAATGCCCGGGTCGACCTCTATGTCATGGCGCCGGACGGATCGGGACGGGTCAAGGTCGATCTGGGCACCGACCCCGACATCTATCTGGCCCGTGTGGACTGGACGCCCGACGGCCGCGCGCTGCTCGTCCAGCGCCAGAGCCGCGACCAGCGCACGCTCGACCTTTTGCAGGTCGATCCCGCAACCGGCGCGTCGAAGCTGCTGTTCACCGAGCGCGCGGGCGAGCGAAGCTGGATCAACCTCCACAACGCGCTGCGGCCGATGCGCGACGGGTCGCTGGTCTGGTGGTCGGAGCGTGATGGCCATGGCCACCTCTATCGCTGGAAGGGCGGGCGCTGGACCCAGCTGACCAAGGGCGAGTGGGAAGTCGCCGGGATCGTCGGCGTTGACGAGGCCAAGGGCCGGATTACCTTCCTCGGCAACAAGGACGGCGTGCTCGAGCGTCATCTTTACGCCGTCGACCTGGCGAAGCCGGGTGCCGTGACCCGCTTGTCCGAGCCGGGCTGGTGGCATGGTGCGACCGCGAATCGCGACGCCAGCCGGATGATCGTCACGCGCTCCAGTCCGGATCAGCCGCCGCAGGTCTATCTGGCGGATGCGACGGGCCGACGTACCAGCTGGGTCAACGAAAACAAGGTTGCCGGCGATCATCCCTACGCGCCGTTCATGGCGAGCCACGAGCCCAAGAAGTTCGGGACGATCAAGGCCGCCGACGGCACCGTGCTGCATTGGGAGATGATCACGCCAAAGCTGGAGCCGGGCCGGAAATATCCGGTGTTCTTCGAGCATTATGGCGGCCCGCATGCCCAGACGGTCAGCCGGCAATGGGCGGGCGCGCTCCAGCAATATCTGGTCGACCGCGGCTATATCTGGTTCCAGCTCGACAATCGCGGCGCGGCCAATCGCGGCAAGGCGTTCGAGGACCATTTGTTCCAGGCGATGGGATCAGTCGAGGTCGCCGATCAACGCGCCGGGGCCGAGTGGCTGAAGCAGCAAGCGTTCGTGGATGGCGACCGCATCGTCACTTATGGCTGGTCCTATGGCGGCTATATGACGCTCAAAATGCTGGAGGCGGACCCCGGGCTCTATGCGGCCGGCATTGCCGGTGCCCCGGTCAGCAAGTGGGAACTGTACGACACCCATTATACCGAACGCTACATGGGGGACCCGCGCCGCGTGCCGGAGGCCTATGCGACGTCGAACACGGTGGCCGATGCGCTGAAGATCCGCGATCCGCTGCTGCTCATTCACGGCATGGCGGACGACAATGTCGTGCTCGAGCATTCGACCGTGATGATGTCGAAGCTTCAGGGCGGGGCGGTGCCGTTCGAGCTGATGCTGTATCCCGGCCAGACGCACCGGGTCGGTGGGCCGGGGGTCAGCGAACATCTGTGGACAACCATCCTCGACTTCCTCGACAGGCGGGTCGTGAAGCCGCAATAGCGCGGGCATGACGGTTCAGGTGGAAATGGGGGTCGACGTCACGGGCAAGCCGGTGGCGATGGACCTTGAGGAACTGCTCGCCACGCGATTGCTCGTCCAGGGCAATTCGGGCTCGGGCAAGTCGCACCTGCTCCGCCGCCTGCTCGAACGCAGCGCGGGCCGCGTGCAGCAAGTGGTGATCGACCCCGAGGGCGATTTCGTCACGCTTTCCGACGCCTATGGTCATGTCGTGATCGAGGCGGGCGACTATTCGGAGCGTGAGGTCGCCCGCTTTGCCACCCGCATCCGCGAACACCGCGCGTCGGTGGTGCTCAGCCTGGAGGGGCTGGAAGCAGAGGGGCAGATGAAATGCGCCGCAGCGTTCCTCAACGCGCTGTTCGATGCGCCGCGCGAGCATTGGTATCCGGCACTGGTCGTGGTCGACGAAGCGCAACTGTTCGCGCCGGCGGGCGGCGGCGAAGTGGCGGAGGAGGTCCGGCGCGCGTCGCTGTCTGCGATGACCAACCTGATGTGCCGGGGGCGCAAGCGTGGCCTTGCCGGCGTGATCGCGACGCAGCGGCTGGCCAAGCTGGCGAAAAATGTCGCGGCGGAGGCGTCCAACTTCCTGATGGGTCGGACCTTCCTGGACATCGACATGGCGCGCGCCGCCGACCTGCTCGGCATGGAGCGGCGGCAGGCCGAGGCAATCCGCGATCTGGCGCGCGGCACCTTCCTGGCGCTCGGGCCGGCGGTGTCGCGGCGTCCCGTCGCGGTCACGATCGGCGCGGTGGAGACGTCCGCGCGCAGCGGCAGCCCCAAGCTGATGCCGCTGCCCGAAGTACCGAGCGGCGACCTGAAGGAGCTGCTGCTCGATACGACCGACGACCTGCCGCTGTTTACGCCGCCGCCAGCACCGGCACCGGTGCCTGTCGAACGCGTCATCGCCGACATCGCCGCGCCCGTGGCGACGCCCCGCGATGTTGCGGTCGATCGGCCTGGATTGAGCGCGACCGAGGCGGAAGCGGTCGTCGCGCAGGTGCTGCGCGCCATCGTCGATGAGGCGGGATCATCGACCCGGTCGGCGGCGGTGCTTTTCCAGGATTTCCAGGTCCGATGCCGGATGCTGGGGCTGGCTCAGCCCCCGCTCGACCTCGCCCAATTCGCCCGCCGGCTGTCGGCGGCGCGTGCGGGGATTGTCGAGGGCATCGACGGCGACTGGGCTCCCGCCTTCGATGCGGCGCGCGAGCTGCCCGACGATATGCTCGGCCCGTTCCTGCTCGTCGCCCGCGCGGCCCGAGACGGGGAGCCGTGCCCGACCGATGCCGATATCGCGCATGTCTATGGCACCAGCTCGCTCGGCCGAGTTAAACGGTTGATCGCCTATATCGAGGGGCGCGAGCTGTTCGTGTGCCGCACCGACCTGTCGGGCAAGCGATCGATTGCGATCCCGCGCCTCGGCTGGACGACGCGCCCCGCCGACGCGGCCTGACGTTGCTTAATAGATGTCCCGGTGCGCACGGCGGTATCGGCCGGGCGATACGCCGATTTCGCGCCGGAACGCGGTCGTGAAGTGCGAGACATTGGCGAACCCGCAGGATTGGGCAACCGCGTCGAGCGGTGTCGCCGTCTCGCTCAACAGGCGCGCGGCGCGCGTCAGCCGTTGCCAGGCGAC
Organism: Sphingomonas sp. CCH15-F11; assembly: GCF_001557005.1. Lineage (NCBI taxonomy): Bacteria > Pseudomonadati > Pseudomonadota > Alphaproteobacteria > Sphingomonadales > Sphingomonadaceae > Sphingomonas > Sphingomonas sp. CCH15-F11. The sequence goes on from NZ_LSKG01000132.1 coordinate 22,570, forward strand.
ATAGTGATAGGGCGAATAGCCGGTGGCGAGCTTGAACATCCGGCAGAAATAATAGGGCGAAAGCCCTGCCACGTCGGCCAGTTCGTTGAGGGTGAGCGGCCGGGCGAGGTACGCGTCGATATACTCACGAACCCGGCGCAACGCCGCCGGCGCGATATAGAGGCGGTCCGGCTGTCCGCGGCGGACGCGCGGCTGTCGGGTCACCATGTGGACCAGCGACGCCAGCAGGCGGTCGAGCGCAAGGTCCGAGGCGAAGCCGGGGGCTGCGATCTCGCGGGTGAGCATCCGGAACAGATCGGCGGCACGATCGTCGGGCTGGCACAGCACCGGCTCGGCAAGGCGGTCGGCTGCTCCTGCGGTTGCGGCGAGCAGATGGTCGGGCACGTAAAGCCCTACGCAGCTGTGCTCGGCCGGAAACTCCAGTTCAAGCGGCAGGCCGGCCGGGATAAAGCTGAACTGGTTTCGACGGAACGGCTTGCGGTAGCGTTGTCCGTCGATGGTCGCTGCACAGGTGCCGACGGCGCCGAGATCGAGCGTCAAGGTGGCGATGTCCAGCTTGTGGCTGGCCGCATGGCAGGTGCCCGAGCCGTGCAGCCCGAAATGGCGGATCGCCGAAATGCCGCTGCGCTCGTGAAAGATCAGATCGGCGACGGGCGGTGCGGAAAAACCCACCGCGTCGTAGCCCGCCGCACCGGTGCGGCCATGATGCCGTGTGGAGGCCTCCGCTCCTGCGTGCATGTCTTCCCCCGGTGCTCGTATCGCCGCACCGCATTCAGCGTAGCACACGCTACGAAATCAAAACAGCAATTCGCGTGAAATTCGGCGTCCATTCGACAAGAAGCGCAATATCCGAAAAACGCGCTCCCGGCGTGAAGGTAGCTGACGCACCTTTCAATCTGGCGCTGGATGCGTAAATGACGGCGCGGGCGGTCATGCGGCCGATCGATCATTCAGAACGGGACACAAGCTTCATGGGTTACCGCATCGTCGTGGCGGGTGCGACCGGCAATGTCGGACGCGAAATGCTCAATATCCTGGCGGAACGGGAGTTTCCCGTCGAGGAGCTTGCGGTGGTGGCGTCGTCACGCTCGACCGGCGACATGGTCGACTATGGCGAAACGGGCAAGCAGTACCGCGTCCAGAATATCGACCATTTCGATCCGGCCGGTTGGGACATGGCATTGTTCGCGATCGGCAGCGAGGCGACGAAAGTCCACGCGCCGCGTTTTGCCGAGGCCGGCTGCACCGTGATCGACAATTCGTCGCTCTATCGCATGGACCCCGACGTGCCGCTGATCGTGCCCGAGGTGAACCCGGAGGCAATCGACGGCTACACCGCGCGCAACATCATCGCGAACCCCAATTGCTCGACCGCGCAGATGGTCGTGGCGCTGAAGCCGCTGCACGACGCCGCGCGGATCAAGCGGGTCGTGGTGGCGACCTATCAATCGGTGTCCGGCGCGGGCAAGGCGGGGATGGACGAGCTGTTCGAGCAGTCGCGCAACATCTTTGTCGGCGACCAGGCCGAGCCCAAGAAGTTCACCAAGCAGATCGCGTTCAACGTAATTCCGCACATCGACAGCTTCCTCGACGACGGATCGACCAAGGAAGAATGGAAGATGGTGGTCGAGACCAAGAAGATCCTCGATCCGCGGATCAAGGTGACCGCGACCTGCGTGCGCGTGCCGGTGTTCGTCGGCCATTCCGAAGCGATCAACGTCGAGTTCGAGGACGAGCTGTCGGCCGAACAGGCGCAGCGGATTCTTCGGGAGGCGCCCGGCGTCATGCTGGTCGACAAGCGCGAGGACGGCGGCTACGTGACCCCGATCGAATGCGTCGGCGAATATGCGACCTATGTCAGCCGCGTGCGCGAGGATCCGACCGTCGACAGCGGCCTTTCGCTGTGGTGCGTCAGCGACAATCTGCGCAAGGGCGCGGCGTTGAACGCCGTCCAGATCGCCGAGCTGCTCGGGCGCAGGCATCTCAAAAAGGCGGCTTGAGCGGCTGCGAGCAAGGTGACATCATCCGTGGATGTCACCGCACCGCATCCAGATCGTTTCGCCGCCGGCGATCACGGTTTTGCGTGGCTGGACCGTTGGCGGTCACTGTTGCCGGGTGGCGGGGAGGATGTCGTCGGGGATCGTGACCGCATGACCTTTCATGCCGACCTCTACTGGTCGTTTCGCAGCCCCTACAGCTATCTCGCCACCGCGCGCTATCGGCGGCTGGTCGAGAAATACGACCTCGAGATCGCGCTACGCCCGGTCTATCCGCTGGCGATCCGCCAGCCCGACTTTTTCGAGCGCAATCACCCAAACTGGCTGCGCTACACGCTGATCGACGTGGTGCGCGTCGCGCAGTTCCACGGCATTCCATTCGGGCCGCCGCGCCCCGATCCGGTCGTCCAGAACATGGCGACCAAGCGCGTCGCGGAGGAGCAGCCGCACATCTTCCGCCTCGTCCGCCTGGGTCAGGCAGCTGCGCGGCGGGGACGCGGGCTCGACTTTGCCGATGAGGTCGGGCGCATCGTGTGGGGCGGCGTCGATGGCTGGAATACCGGCGACCACCTGGCCGGAGCGGCGGCGCGCGCAGGTCTCGACCTTGCCGAACTCGAGCGCGAGGTCGCATCCGAGGTCGACCAGCTGGAGGCCGAGATTGCGGGCAACCAGGCCGCGCTGGAGGCGGCGGGCCATTGGGGCGTCCCGACGCTGGTGTTCAACGGCGAGCCGTTTTTCGGCCAGGATCGCATCGATCTGGCGCTGTGGCGGATGCAGACCGCCGGCCTGATCGAGCGCTGAGGCAAGGCGGCATGGCAGCGACGACCCATCACCGTTTTGCGGGTTTCGACGGCGCCGACCTTGGCTGGACCGAGCTGGGGCAGGGGCGTCCGGTCGTCCTGATCCATGGCTATTTCTCCGACGCCGCGACCAACTGGATCAAATACGGCCACGCCGAAGCGATTGCGTCGCGGGGATTCCGCGTCATCATGCCCGACCTGCGCGCGCATGGCATCAGCGCGCGGCCGCACGATCCGGCCGCCTATCCGCGCGATGCGCTGGCGATGGATGGCGAGGCGCTGATCGCGGCGCTCGGGCTCAGTGATTATGACCTCGGCGGCTATTCGCTCGGCGCACGCACCGTCATCCGGATGATGGCGCGCGGGGCGTCGCCGCGCCGCGTCGTCCTGTCGGGCATGGGGCTTGCGGGTGTCGTCGATACCGGCGCGCGTGCGGGTCATTTCCGCCGCGTGCTCACCGGGCTGGGCAGCTTCGCGCGAGGCTCGCCGGAATGGATGGCAGAGGCGTTCCTGAAGACCACCGGCGGCGACCCCGTGGCGCTGCTGCGCATCCTCGACACCTTTGTCGATACCGAGCCGGCGGCGCTGGCGCGGATCGTCCAGCCGGCGCTGGTCGTCTCCGGCGTCGACGATGCCGACAATGGCAGCCATGCCGAACTTGCCGCCGCGCTGCCGAACGCAACGCTGGTCGAGGTGCCGGGCAATCACATGAGCGCGGTGACGCGGCCCGAACTGGGCGCGGCGATCGCCGACTTTCTCGCCGCTTGACCGCGGGGCGGTCGATCCGCCAGTCTTTGACGCATCAAATCATTTGTCGGGAATTTCAATGCTCCGCACCGGTATCTCCGCGCTCGCCCTGTCGACCATGCTCGCGCCGGCCGCTTTTGCCCAGTCCGCGCCGAACGCCGCGGCCGCCGATGCCTTCGTCGCCAAGGTCGAGGCCGACCTGTACGAATTCAACCAGACCGCGGCCAAGGTCGCCTGGATCAACGCGACCTATATCACCGACGATACCGACGCGCTTGTCGCGCAGGTCTCGGCGGAGGGGACGCAGAAGTCGGTCGATTATGCGATCGAGTCCGCCAAGTTCGCCAGGGCGACCGCGCTGTCGCCCGACACGCTGCGCAAGCTCAATTTCATGCGCAGCGGCCTGACGCTCCCCGCGCCGACCCGCGAAGGCGCGGCGGCGACACTGGCGACGATCTCGACGCGGATGTCGTCGACCTATGGCAAGGGCAAGGGGACGCTGAATGGCCAGCCGATCAGCGGCAGCGACATCGAAGCCGCGATGGGCACCGAGCGCGATCCCGATCGTCTGAAGGAAATGTGGGTCAGCTGGCACGACAATGTCGGCGCGCCGATCCGCCAGGATTATGCCCGTACCATCGGCATCAGCAACGAGGGCGCGCGCGAACTGGGCTTCAAGGACGTCGGCACGATGTGGCGGTCGAACTACGACATGCCGCCCGAGGAGTTCGCCAAGCTGACCGACAAGCTGTGGAACGAGGTCAAGCCGCTCTACCAGTCGCTGCACACCTATGTCCGCTGGAAGCTCAACGAGAAATATGGCGACGCGGTCCAGCCCGGGACCGGCCCGATCCGTGCCGACCTGCTCGGCAATATGTGGGCCCAGGAATGGGGCAACATCTACGAGCTGGTCGCGCCGCCGGGGGCGGGCGATGTCGGCTATGACGTCACCGAGCTGCTGACGGCCAAGGGCTATGACCCGATCAAGATGGTGAAGGTGGGCGAGGGCTTTTATTCGTCGCTCGGTTTCGATCCGCTGCCGGAAACCTTCTGGACGCGGTCGCAATTCGTGAAGCCGCAGGACCGCGAAGTGCAGTGTCATGCCTCGGCGTGGGACCTGGACGACAAGGACGACATCCGCATCAAGATGTGCATCAAGGTGAACGCCGACGATTTCGTCGTCATTCACCACGAGCTCGGCCATAATTACTATCAGCGCGCCTATAAGGGCCAGTCGCTGCTCTATCGCGACGGGGCCAATGACGGCTTCCACGAAGCGATCGGCGACTTCGTCGCGCTGTCGATCACCCCCGACTATCTGGTCAGCATCGGGCTGCTCGACCAGGCGAAGGTGCCGAGCGCGGACAAGGATATCGGCCTGCTGCTGCGCCAGGCGATGGACAAGGTCGCATTCCTGCCGTTCGGGCTGCTGATCGACAAATGGCGCTGGGGCGTGTTTGCGGGACAGATCCCGGCAACCGGCTATCAGGGCGCATGGGATGCGCTGCGCCTGCAATATCAAGGCGTCGCCCCGCCGGTCGCGCGCGACGAGACGCGGTTCGACGCGGGTGCCAAATATCATATTCCGGCGCACGTGCCCTATACCCGCTACTTCCTGGCGCGGTTGCTCCAGTTCCAGTTCTACAAGGCGGCGTGCGACCAGGCGGGATGGACCGGGCCGCTCCACCGCTGTTCCTTCTATGGCAACAAGGAAGTCGGCGCGAAGCTGAACGCGATGCTGGAACTTGGCAAGTCAAAGCCCTGGCCGGACGCGCTCGAGGCGTTCACCGGGAGCCGGGAAATGTCCGGCAAGGCCATGGTCGAATATTTCGCGCCGCTGAAGGCGTGGCTGGACGAACAGAACCAAGGCAAGCCGACGGGGTGGTAACAAGAATTAGGAGCGGAAGTTAGGTAACCTCATCAAACCGGGGGTCGCGCCAAGATCGACGGGTTATCCCAATTCCAGTCACTGGCTCGCGTCGCAACCATTCAATATCGCCGTGATTTCCTGCGATGACGTATCTTAACTTTACAAAACGTTCATCATCAGTCAGGCTTGTAGAATAATTAAGTTGCAAATTACAGACCACTAGCGGCATTTCGCTATTTAGTTGCGCAGTATTTGTGATGCATTCAACTTCTTGAAGGCTGAAAGACCTTCCGAAAGATGTTTCCCGAGCCTCACCGGAATAGAGGTTCATGCCGATATCTTGATATATATTTGAGGTGAGATCAACATCAGTCCCAGAGCAAATTAAACCAAAAAACATTCGACATTTCAAATTAAATGCCGGGGTTGCGCCATGGTTCTTTATTCTCAGATGTAACGTGACCGCTCTTGATTTGTCATGCGCTGCCTTAATTGAGTTTTCATAAATCTCTACTTCGACCCAAGGCCTTAGTTGCGAGACTGTTGCGCGAAGTGATTGTTCGGCGTGTCTTGATGAAATCTCGGCACTCTTTCTTGAAAACTCTAAGGCCTTTTCGCCGTCTTGAGCTTGTTTTCTAATTACTCGAACGCTGATTCCCGTAAATATCGCAGCAAAAACGGCCGCGACCGTAGTGGCTATGCTTAATGCAAACGAAAGCCAAGCAATTCGAGTTTGCTCCCGGGAGTATTTTGCAGAAAGCTGTGCGGCATCAGCCGATTTCCATTCTGCGCAAAGTTGGCTATCGGAAGCTAATTTGGAGTTAGCGCACAATAAGTCCCTTGCTGATGACCCAGTCTTCCGATCTCTTGAACGACTTTTCTGTGATTGAGAGCTTGATGACTTAGTCGTAGCTCGCGCATTTGTGCTTTCGTTTGTCTCCGCAAGAGTCGGGGATGGCATCGCAACCGCTGCCGCAGCAAAGAGCAAATTTACTAGCTTGTTCAACTGTGTTGTCTCACCGAAACGGCGGTTCGTTGAACGCGCGCAGCTTGCGGCTGTGGAGGCGGGGGCCTTCGCGGATCAGTTCCTCGACGGTGGCGATGCCGATGCGCATATGTTCGTTGATCGCGCGTTCGTAGAAGCGGTTGGCCTGGCCGGGCAGCTTGAGCTCGCCGTGGAGCGGCTTGTCGGACACGCACAGCAGCGTTCCGTAGGGCACGCGGAAGCGATAGCCTTGCGCGGCGATGGTGGCCGACTCCATGTCGATCCCGACCGCGCGGCTCAAGGAGAAGCGCAGCGCCGACTGTGAGTAGCGCAATTCCCAGTTGCGATCGTCGGTGGTGACGATCGTGCCGGTGCGCAGGCGGCGCTTCAGCTCCTCGCCCGACTGGCCGCTGACCGTTTCCGCGGCGCGGGCGAGCGCCTGTTGCACTTCCGCGATCGCCGGCACCGGGATTTCGGGGGGCAGCACGTCGTCGAGCACATGGTCGTCGCGCAGATAGGCGTGGGCGAGCACATAGTCCCCGATCCGCTGGCTGGGGCGCAGGCCGCCGCAATGGCCGATCATCAGCCACGCCTCGGGCCGCATCACCGCCAGGTGATCGCAGATCGTCTTGGCGTTGCTGGGCCCGACGCCGATATTGACCAGCGTGATCCCGGCGCGGTTGGGCGCGATCAAGTGATAGGCGGGCATCTGGTGCCGCCGCCACGCGCTGTCGGTCACCAGCCGTTCGGGATCGTCGCCCGCGCGGATGACGACGCCGCCCGCGCCCGACAGCGCGGTGTACGGCCCGTCACCCTCCAGCTGCTGGCACCCCCAGCGGACGAATTCGTCGACATAGCGGTGATAGTTGGTGAACAGCACGTAACGCTGGACATGCTCGGGCGGGGTGCCGGTGTAATGGCGCAGGCGCGCGAGCGAGAAGTCGGTGCGCAGGCCATCGAACAGCGCGAGCGGCCGCACGCCTTCATGATCGGACCAGACGCCATCCGCGATCTCGTCGCCGATATGGGCGAGCTCGGTCGCCGGGAAATGGCGCGCCAGCTCGGAGGCGGACACCTCGTCGAGGCTCAGCGCATGGCCGGGATCGAGCACATAGGGAAACGGGATTTCCTGCCGCCCCGGCACCGCGTCGACCACGACGTCATAATCCTCGATCAGCAGTTCGAGCTGTTCGGTCAGATAGTCGGCGAAAATGGCGGGCTTGGTCACGCTGATGCGATATTCACCCGCGGTGACCAGCCGTCCGAACGACCGGAGCGGTGCGGGCCGGTCCGGCCCGCCGGCATAGCGCAGCCGGATCTCGGGATAGGCGAAGCTGCCATCGCCGCGCATCGCGACAGGCGGCGGGGTGCGGTCCGCCAGATAGCGTTCAAGTGCCTCCTGGAGGCGGGACACGGAGGCGCGATAGAGCCGGTCGAGCTCCGCGACGATTGCAGCTGCTTGAGTCATCGACCGTGGTTAGGACGGTGTCGTTACGCTGGCAAGTCAGCCGGCCCCGGACGCGCATCGGCGCCGCCGGGGCCGGAAGGGCTCACAACCGGTCGAGCAGATATTCGGCGCTGCTGACCTTGAATTCGCCCGGTGCCTCGACGAACAGATGCTCGACGACGCCGTCATTGACCACCATCGTATAACGCTGGCCGCGTGTGCCCATGCCGAACTTGCTGCCGTCCATGCTGAGCCCGGTGGCGACGGCGAATTCGCCATTGCCGTCGGCCAGCATCGTCACCTTGTCGTTGACGCCCGACGCCTTGCCCCACGCCGCCATGACAAAGGCGTCGTTGACGGCGGTGCAGGCGATTTCGTCGATCCCCTTGGCCAGGATGGCGTCGGCATGCTCGACGAACCCGGGCAGGTGCTTGGCCGAGCAGGTCGGCGTAAAGGCACCCGGCACCGAAAACAGCGCCACACGGCGGCCCGCGAAGTAGCTCTCGCTGTCGGTCGCGTCGGGGCCCTGGTTGGTCACGCGGATCAGCGTGGTCTTGGGCAGGCGGTCGCCCACTTGGATCGTCATGTCATTCTCCCTCGGTGGCGTGCATCAACATCAACGCCTGCAGCGCCTAGTTGTGCCGAACGCGCCGGTTTTCAAGCATGGTCGCGGGCGGCGATCGACGTTATGCTGTAAACCATGTCGACGCCTGCGTTCCTGACCGGCCAGTTCCTGCTTGCGATGCCCGGGATTGGCGATCCGCGTTTCGAGCGTTCGGTCATCGCGATGTGCGCGCATGATGAAAATGGCGCGCTCGGCATCGGCATCGGCAGCGAGATCGAGGGGCTGGGGCTGCACGAGCTGCTGGGTCAGTTTGATATCGCGCCCGGCGCTGCGCCCGATGCCCCGGTTCATGCCGGCGGCCCCGTCGAGCCGATGCGCGGTTTCGTGCTCCATTCGACCGACTGGGGCGGACAGGACACGATCGAGGTCGCCGGGCGCTGGAACCTGTCGGGCACGATCGACGTGCTGCGCGCCATTGCGGAGGGCACCGGGCCGTCGCGCTGGCTGGTCGCGCTGGGCTATGCCGGGTGGGGCGAGGGGCAGCTGGACGGCGAAATGACCCGACACGGCTGGTTCAGCACGCCCGGCGAGCTGGCGCTGCTCTATGACGTCCCGGCGCGGTCGCGGTGGGAGCGGGCATTTTCCGGCGCCGGCATCGATCCCCGGCTGCTGGCGAGCAGCGCCGGGCGCGCCTGATCGCTTTGGCATCGCATATGCTTTGGGACCGCATATAAAGATATCTTTATATAGCATTTGCGTTGCAAGGGGCTTGCCGGTAAAGGCGCGGGCAGGATCGCGCGGGCGCATCGCCCGCGACGGCACCCAACTTGCCCAGGAGATTTGACGTGGCCACCGCGACGCTCGCCCCCGCCCAGGATTATGTGATCAAGGACATCGAACTTGCCGCTTTCGGCCGCAAGGAGATCGAGATCGCCGAGACCGAAATGCCCGGCCTGATGGCGCTGCGCGGCGAATTTGGCGCGACCAAGCCGCTGAAGGGCGCGCGCATCACCGGGTCGCTGCACATGACGATCCAGACCGCGGTGCTGATCGAGACGCTGATCGAGCTGGGCGCCGAAATCCGCTGGGCGTCGTGCAACATCTATTCGACGCAGGACCACGCGGCTGCCGCGATCGCCGCGCGCGGCATTCCGGTGTTCGCCGTCAAGGGCGAGACGCTGGAGGAATATTGGGACTATGTCGTGCGCATCTTCGACTGGGGCCAGGACACGACCTGCAACATGATCCTTGACGATGGCGGCGACGCGACGATGTTCGCGCTGTGGGGCGCGCGGGTCGAAGCGGGCGAGGAACTGTTCGTGCCCGGCAACGAGGAAGAGGAAATCTTCGTCGCCACGCTCAAGCGTTTCCTGGCCGAGCGTCCCGGCTACCTCACCAAGACCGTCCAGAGCATCAAGGGCGTGTCGGAAGAGACCACCACCGGTGTTCACCGCCTGTATGAACTCGCCAAGAAGGGCAAGCTTCCCTTCCCGGCGATCAACGTCAACGACAGCGTGACCAAGTCGAAGTTCGACAATCTTTATGGCTGCAAGGAATCGCTGGTCGATGCGATCCGCCGCGCGACCGACGTGATGCTCGCCGGCAAGGTCGCGGTCGTCGCCGGCTTCGGCGATGTCGGCAAGGGTTCGGCGGCGTCGCTGCGCAACGGCGGCGCGCGCGTCATTGTCACCGAAGTCGATCCGATCTGCGCGCTGCAGGCGGCGATGGAGGGCTATGAGGTCGTGACGATGGAGGAAGCGGCCAAGCGCGCCGACATCTTCGTGACCGCGACGGGCAATGCCGACGTCATCACGCTCGATCACATGCGCGACATGAAGAACATGGCGATCGTGTGCAACATCGGCCATTTCGACAGCGAGATCCAGATCGCCGCGCTCAACAACTACAAGTGGACCGAGATCAAGCCGCAGGTCGACGAGGTCGAGTTCCCCGACGGCAAGAAGATCATCGTCCTGTCCAAGGGCCGCCTGGTCAATTTGGGCAATGCGACGGGTCATCCCAGCTTCGTCATGTCGTCGAGCTTCACCAACCAGGTGCTGGCGCAGATCGAGCTGTGGACCAACACCAGCGCGTACCAGAACGAGGTGTACGTCCTGCCCAAGCATCTCGATGAGAAGGTCGCCGCGCTCCACCTCGAAAAGCTGGGCGTCAAGCTGTCCAAGCTGACCGAGAAGCAGGCGAGCTACATCGGCGTGCCGGTCGAGGGCCCGTTCAAGCCGGATCATTACCGCTATTGATCGGGATTTGTTGCCAGTGACGTTTCGGGAGAGCGCCGTTCGCGGCGCTCTCTTTTTGTATGCGGCGAACGGGCTTGCGATGCCTTGCCGTGACCGGCGGCTGCCTTTGCGCACCATTTTTGTCACAACATTACGCCGGAGCCGGTTTTTTCGTAACACTAAGTTGACATTGGCTGATCCTGAGGCATCATTTCCGCGCTGCACAACTTGCGCGGCGGACGAGCCTGGATAGGCTCGACCCGCGCAATAAGTCCGGGGTTGGAGGAGCCCCGGCTGGTCGCCTGATCCTGATGACAGGCAACTTATTGTTAAGCGGGGATTTCCTAATGCGTTTCAATCACATTGCCGGGCGCGCTGGTCTGATGATCGGCAGCGGCCTTTCGCTTGTCCTGTCGACGGCGGCGTTCGCCCAGGATTCGGCGCCGGTCGATGCGCCCACCGGTCAAGCGGAAGCGAGCGGAGAAGACATCGTCGTCACCGGATCGCGCCTGACTCGCGATCCGAATGCCACCGGACCCGCGCCGGTAAGCGCCGTGTCGTCGGCTGACATTTTGGCGACCGGTGCGACTGACGCGAGCCAGGCGCTTCGCCAGATTCCGGCCCTTTTGGCGTCCACGACGGTGGCGGACTCGATCGAACGCGGCGATGCGGATGTCGGTATTGGCCAGGCAACCCTCAATCTCCGCCAGCTCGGATCCAACCGCACGCTGGTTCTGGTCGATGGGTATCGCCACGTGTCGGGCGTTGCGGGCGCGCAGACGGTCGACGTGTCGACCATTCCGACCGCGCTGATCCAGAGCGTCGAAGTGCTGACGGGCGGCGCGTCGGCCGTCTATGGTGCCGACGCCGTTACCGGCGTGGTCAACTATATCCTGCGCAAGGATTTCGAGGGTTTTCAGCTCAATGGCCGGTCGAGCATTGCGACGTCGGGCAATGGCTCGTCGCAATCGATCGATGGGACTTACGGGCGCAACTTCGGCGGCGGCCGCGGCAACATCACCTTGTCCGCAGGCTACACCAATGATCAGGAAGTGCTGCTGGGCGATCGTCCGTTCACGCGTGACAACGGACGTGGCAACAACAGCACCACCTACGCCAATCCGCTGCGCCGTTTCCAGCGCGGGGACATCAGCGCGGCCGCAACGCCGAACTTCGCCCAGCGGTTCTCGAACGCTGCCGGCCGTTTCCCGATCGGTTTCGCGATTCCGACCGCCCAGCAATTTTCGACCTTCTTCCCTGGACGTACGCCAACCGCGGCCGAACAGGCCCTGATCGACCGTGCGGCCAACGCGCCACTGTTCGTGATCGGTGCCGATCCCCGGTTCGCGATCAGCTCCGGCTCGGGGTTGATCTTCCGCAATGATTTTGGGTTCTTCAACGCGGACATCAACAATAACGGCGTCAACGACTGCGAAGAAAGCTATATCGGCCTGACCGGCTTCGGCGGCGGCGGCTGCTACATCTCGACGCCGGGTGGCGGCGTCAAGATTTTCGAGGACGGCGTCATTTCGACCAGCCAGAACCAGTTCGGCGGCGATGGCGCGGTGGAGCGGACGAACCAGACGTCGCTCATTCCGCGGAGCGAGCGCATCTATGCCAATCTGCGCGCGAACTACGAATTTTCGCCCGCCGCAGAAGTCTTCGTCGACGCGAAATATGCCCGCAACAACACGCTGTCGCGCAACAATTACAACACCTTCTATGACAGCCTGCTGATCTTCCCCGACAATCCCTTCATCCCGGATGTGCTTCAGGCCGATGCGGATGACGCAGGCGGTCTGCGGGTCAGCCGCGACTTCCTCGACCTTGGCCCGAACACGCAGGAGGCCAATCGCGATACCTATCGCATCGTCGGCGGCGTGCGCGGCGCGATCGACAGCCATTTGAACTATGAGGTTTCGGGCAATTACGGCCGGACCGAGAGTTCGGTCACCCAGTCCAACCGCGTGCGTTATGACCGCCTGTTCGCATCGATCGACGTGGTCACCGGTCCCAATGGGCAGCCGATCTGCCGTTCGGACATCAGCTCCGTGCCGCATCCGGGCAGCGAAGTGTTTCCCGTGATCGCGCCCGGCTTCTTCACCTTCCGCCCCGGTGACGGCCAGTGCCGCCCGGGCAACATCCTGGCGGGGGAAAACTCGCTGAGCCCCGAAGCGGTCGCGTTCATTACGACGCCGACCACCAATCGGTTCGTGCTCCAGCAGTTCGTCGTCAACGGGATCATCACGGGCGATACCGGCGGGTTCTTCAATCTGCCCGGCGGCGCGGTCAAATTCGCGGTCGGCGGCGAGTATCGCGAGGAGCGTTCGAGCTCGCGGTTCAGCGATCTCGAGCTCGGCCTGCTGCCGGAGGGGTCGCCCGCCGGTCCCGCCGGCACCTTCATCGGCGACGTCTCGGACAACCAGCAGCTGGTTTTCGACGCACAGACCCGCACGTTCAACACCGGCGGGTCGTTCGACGTGAAGGAAGTGTTCGGCGAAATCTCGCTGCCGATCCTCAAGGACACGCCCTTTTTCTACGAGCTGACACTCGGCGCCGCCGGGCGCTATGCCGATTACTCCACGGTCGGTGGCGCGTTCACCTGGAACGTCAACGGCGTGTGGGCGCCGGTCCAGGATATCCGGTTCCGTGGCACGTATGCGCGCGCAATCCGTGCCCCGAACATCGCGGAACTGTTTGAACCCGCGCAGGGCGCGACGTTCCGTCCTTCGGATCCGTGCGATGTGCTCAACCAGAACGCGACACCGAACCGCCTTGCCAACTGTATCGCCGCGGCAACCGCGCTCAACATCCCCAATGCTGCGAGCTTTATTGCAAGCTACAGCGATCCGCTGACCGCGCGTTTTTCGGGCACGAGTGGCGGCAACCCCAACCTGTCCGAGGAAACCGCGACCACATGGACGGTGGGCGGCGTGATCCAGCCGCGATTCATTCCCGGGCTGACCCTGACCGCGGACTATTACTCGATCGAAATCGAGGATGCGATCGCCGCGGTGACATCGCAGGACATCGTTAATACGTGCTATGACAACACGACCTTTCCGAACCAGTTCTGCGATCTGATCAGTCGCAATGGTCCCGGATCGGGGCCGACGACGTTCGGCTTTAATTTCCTGCGCCAGACCCAGATCAACTTCGGACGCATCGAGACTTCGGGCATCGACTTCACCGCCGCCTATCAATTCGACATCGGCGACCATGATTTCGGTTTGCGGGTCAGCGGCAACTGGACCGAAAAGGTCGATCGTTTCTTCGATCCGATTGACACCACGCTGGTCAATCCGGGCCTGCGCGAAACGGGCGCGCCGGAATGGTCGGGGCTCGGCACGTTCACCTATGGCTATAAGGGCCTCGGCTTCAATTACACCGTCCAGTATATCGGCGAGCAAGCCGTGGCGTCGGCTGTGCAGATCGAACGGGTGGACCGGGAATTCGGTCCGGCGGGTCTGGCGCGGGAGTATTTCGTCCATAACGTCGCGGTCAATTACGACGTGACGGAGTCGTTCTCGCTCAACGCCGGTGTCAACAACCTGACCGATGCGCGTCCCTATCTGTCGAGCTCGGCCTATCCGGTCAGCGGCATTGGTCGCGTCGCGTTCATCGGCGCGCAGGCGCGGTTTTGATCGCGGCTCGCGAAAGCTGAGGTGATCCGCTCGCGCAAGCGGGCGGGTCGCTCAGCGTGGCTTCAGCCCCCTTGGTGCCCCGCGGCATCAAGGGGGTTTCGCTTGGGCGCAGTGATGGCTACCCGTTGGCCATGCGTGCGTATCTGGCCCATCCTCAATGACGATCGCTGAGCCGATTGCACTCCTTGTCCTCGGCGCGGTCCTGGCGATCCTTGTCGCGCTGGCGGCCTATGCCTTCTACCGGAGCGTCCAGGGCGCGCGCATCGCGCGGGTTCAGCGTGCCGAGGCCGAGCGCGCGCACGCCCTGATCGGCCATTCGCCGGCGATGGCGATGCGCGTCGATCCGGATCAGCGCGTATCCTTGCCCCTCGCGCTCGTCGACCGGCTGGGCTTCGGCCGTGCGCCGGAGCGGCTTGAGGAATTGCGCAACGAACCGGGCGTGGTCGCTGAAACCGAATTTCCCGACGGTGCGCGGCTGGTGGCCGCGATCATCGAGGCGCAAAGCGCCGCGCGGCCGTTTCGCCTCGCGCTGCGCCCGCCGGGTTCGGCACGGCGGTTGATTGCGATCGGCGATCGCGCGCCCGAAACGCTGGGACCGGCCGGCACCGTCATCGTCTGGTTCTTTGACGCAACCGACATCCAGACCGAGCTCGACCGCGCCGAAAGTGAGGCCGACCGGCTGCGTGCCGCGTTCGAATCGCTGACCGGGCTGATCGAAGCCGCGCCGATGCCGATGTGGTATCGCGGCCCCGACCTCAGGCTCGCGATGGTCAACAGCGCCTATGTCCAGGCGGTCGAAATGTCCGACGCGGCCGGGGTCATCGCGCGCCAGGTCGAGCTGGTCGAAACCGCCGGACATCTGGGTCCGATCGTCAACGCGGCCGAAGCGCGCGACAGCGGCCGCGCGCAGGTGACCGCGCTGCCCGCGACGATCGGCGGGGCACGCCGGATGCTGCGCTTTCACGACGTGCCCATGCCCGACGGCGGGACCGCCGGCTACGCGATCGATATCGAGGAGCTCGAACAGGCGCGCGCGGGGATCAAGCGTTTTGCCGATGCGCAGCGGTCGATGCTCGACCGGCTGTCGTCCGCGGTCGCCCAGTTCGGTGCCGACCGCACGCTCGTCTTCTGCAATCAGCCCTTCCAGCGTATCTTTGCGATGCGGCCCGAATGGCTCGCCGACCGGCCGGAGTTCGACCGGGTGCTGGAGCGGATGCGCGAGGCCAACCGCCTGCCCGAAGTCCGTGACTTTCCGGGCTGGAAAGCCGAGCGCCGCGCATGGTTCCACGCGACGCAGGACGAGATCGAGGAAAATTGGCACCTGCCGGGTTCGGTCCATTTGCGCGTCGTGGCGCAGCCGCTGCCCGAAGGCGGCTTGCTGATGATCTTCGAGGATCGCACCGAACAGGTCCAGCTGGCGAGCGCGCGCGACACGCTGCTGCGGGTGCGCACCGCGACCTTCGACAATCTGTTCGAGGCGCTCGGCGTGTTTTCCGCCGATGGCCGGTTGCAGATCTGGAACGCCAAGTTCCGGCAGGTCTGGGCGCTCGAAGAGAGTTTCCTCAGCACGCATCCCCGCGTCGATCTGTTGGCAGAGGAAGTGGCGCCGCGTCTCGCCAATCCGGCGCGCTCGTCGCTGATCCCCGACCTCGTCCGCTCCGCCGCCAACGAGCGCCAGCAGCGCGGCGGCCGCGTCGCCTTTGCCGATGGCCGGCACTATGAATTCGGTGCCGTGCCGCTGCCCGACGGCAACGCATTGCTGACCATGATCGACATTTCCGACAGCCGGCGCATCGAACAGGCGCTGCGCGACCGCAACGATGCGCTGGAGGCGGCGGACCGGGTGAAGACCGCGTTCGTCGCGAACATGAGCTATGAGCTGCGCACCCCGCTCACGTCGATCAAGGGTTTCGCGGAGATGCTGCACGCCGGATATGCAGGCGAATTGAGCGATTCCGGGAGCAGCTATGTCGGCGCCATTTTGGAATCGGTCGAACGCCTGGGTGGCCTGGTCGACGATGTGCTCGACCTGACTGCGACCGAAGCGGCGGCGCTCGATGTCCAGCCGGTCGATCTGGATGCGACCGCACGCGCCGCGGCCGAGCATCTGGTGTCTCTGGCCCGGGAGCGCGGGATCGAACTCGCCATCGACGTCCAGCGGTCGTCAGGCACGGTCCAGGGCGATCCGCGCCGCCTGCGCCAGGCGATCGAGCATATGCTGCGCCACGCGCTCTGCACGCTGGACGAGGGCAATCGCGTGCTGCTGCACGTCGACGGGACGCGTGAAGCGGCGCGCGTGGTTGTGTCCGACGACGGGGCGGGGATGAGCCCGAGCGCGCAGGCGCGTGCATTCGATCGCTTCGCACAGCCCGCGGTGGCGCGGCCCGGCGATCGCCATCTCGGGCTCGACCTGCCGCTCGCGAAGCAATTCATCGAAGTTCATGGCGGGGAATTGTCGCTGGTGTCCGAGCTGGGCCACGGCACCATCCTGACCGCCACGCTGCCGCGAAAATGAGCGCCAACCTGCTCTGGTCGATCGACGACTCGCTGGCGCTTGGCGCGCGGATCGCGCGTGTCGCGCGTCCGGGCGACGTCGTCACGCTCAGCGGACCGCTGGGCGCGGGCAAGACCAGCATCGCGCGCGGCCTGCTGAACGAACTCGGGCTAGAGGGCGAGGCACCGTCGCCGAGCTACGCCATCGTCCAGCCTTATGCGCCGCCCGAGGTGCAGTTTCCGGTGCTGCATGTCGACCTGTACCGGATCGAGGACGCAGAGGAAGCGGTCGAGCTCGGCTTGTGGGAGGCACGCCACGATTCGCTGCTGGTCGTCGAATGGCCCGAACGCCTGCCCGAGCTGACCTGGGTGGACGCCCTGCGGCTGACCCTGTTGATCGAAAGCGATGGCGTGCGGCGCTTGACAGCGATGGTGCCGGAGGCATGGAGGCAGCGATGGTCGCTGATATGAATCCACCCCCCGCCGCCGCGGAATTTCTGGCGGCAAATGGCTGGGGCGATGCCGAATTGCTGCCGCTGGCGGGCGACGCGTCGTTTCGCCGCTATTTCCGCGCGGTCGCGCCGGGGCGCTCCGCGGTGCTGATGGATGCGCCGCCGCCGCATGAGGACGCGCGCCCGTTCCTGGCCATCGCGCGCTGGCTGGGCGATCGCGGGTTCGCCGCGCCGGCGATCCTGGGCGAGGACGCGGTCGCCGGCCTGGTGCTGATCGAGGATTTCGGCGACGCCCGCATGCGCGAGACCGTCGATGCAGCGCCGGAGAGCGAGCTTCGGCTCTATGGCGAGGCGGTCGACCTGCTGGTACGGCTCCATCGCGAGGATGCGGCACCGTTGCGCGGCTATGATCGTGCAGAATATCAGCGCGAGGCCGGGCTGCTCACCGAATGGTATTGTCCGGCGGTGGGGATCGAACCCGATGTCGTGGCCTATCGCGCCGCGTGGGACGCGGTGCTCGATCATGTCGAGCCCGCGCCTCCGGTCACGGTGCTGCGCGACTATCATGCCGAGAACATCATGCTGATCGAGGGTCGCGAGACGCTGGGCCTGCTCGATTTCCAGGACGCGCTGACCGGCCACGCCGCATATGACCTCGTCTCGCTGCTTCAGGACGCGCGGCGTGACGTCGCCCCCGAGCTCGAGGCGCAGATGCTCGACCGCTATCGGCGCACGACGGGCGCGGATGAAGGGTTCGACGCCGCCTATCATGTGCTGGGCGCGCAGCGGAATGCGAAGATCATCGGCATCTTCACGCGGCTGTGGAAACGTGACGGCAAGCCGCGTTATCCCGGGCTTTGCCCACGCGTCTGGCGTTATCTGGAGCGCGATCTGGCGCATCCGGCACTGGCACCGGTGCGCGCCTGGTTCGATGCCAATATCCCCGCGGCCCGGCGCGGCGACCCGATCGTGATCGCCGGCGAATGACGACCGCGCACACGCTGGCGCTGCGCCCCAATCCGGACGCGCCGGTGCCTGAAATCGCGATGGTGATGGCGGCGGGCCTGGGCAAGCGGATGCGCCCGCTCACCGCGACCCGCCCCAAGCCGCTGGTCGAGGTGGGCGGTCGCGCGCTGATCGATCATGTGTTCGACCGCCTGCGCGCGGCTGGCGTGCGCAGGGCGGTCGTCAACGTCCATTATCTCGCCGACACGCTCGAAGCGCATCTGCACCACCGGGTGAAGGGCATCGATATCGTCATCTCGGACGAGCGGCGGCAGCTGATGGAAACCGGGGGCGGGCTGGTTCAGGCGCGCGCGCTGCTCGGCGATCGCCCGTTCCTGTGCGTCAACAGCGACAATCTGTGGATCGACGGGCCGATCGACGCGATCCGGCTGCTGGCCCAGCACTGGGACGATGCCCGCATGGACGCGTTGCTGCTGATGGTGCCGCTGGCTCGCGCCAACAGCCATGGCGGGCGCGGCGATTTCCATCTCGACAGCTTCGGCCGGATCACGGGGCGCCGTGCGCCGGGACGCGTCGCGCCGTTCGTCTTCACCGGCGTCCAGATCCTGTCGCCGCGCGTGATCGCGGACTGGCCGGATGGACCGTTTTCGACCAACCTGTTCTGGCAGCGCGCGATCGAGGCCGGGCGTGCCTGGGGCCTGCCGCATCAGGGATTGTGGTTCGACGTCGGCACGCCGCGCGCAATCGTCGAAACCGAAGCCTTGCTCGCGGATGCCTGATCGCGCCCGCCTGCGCGTCTACACCATCCCGGTTCATCGCGCGTTCGCCGACGCGCTGGCGACAGGGTTGATCCGCCAGCATGGCGGCGAGCCACTCGCCCTGGCCCGCGGCACCATCCTGGTTCCCAACCATCGCGCCCGTCGGGCGATCACGGATGCGTTCGTCCGCGCGAGCGGAAGCGGGCTGCTGCTGCCGCGCATCGTTGCGATCGGCGATCCGGAGCTGGACGAGGCCGCCGGCGCGATGTTCGATCCCGCGGATGCCGCCGACCCGGTACCGCCGGCGGTCGATCCACTCGCGCGCCGATTGATCCTGTCGCGCCTGATCGAGGCCGAGCGCGCAGCAGCCGGTGCACCGGTCGATGCCGCGGAGGCGCTGCGGCTGGCGGGCGACCTTGCGCGTACCCTGGACCAGTTGCTGGTCGAGGATGTCACGCCGCGCGCGCTCGCCGCGCTCGAGCTTGCGGAGCAGCCGTCCGAGCATTGGCAGCGGGCGCTGGAGGTGTTTCGCATCCTGCTCGATCGCTGGCCGGCGGAGCTTGCGCGGCTGGGGTGCATCGACCTCGCCGAACGACGGTCGCGGCTGATGCGTCGTGCTGCGGACCAATGGCGCACGGGGACATCCGCGGGCTTCATCTGCGCCGCCGGCGTGACGAGCGCGGCCCCCAGCGTCGCGCGGCTGCTCCGCCGCGTCGCCGAACTCCCGCAGGGGCTGGTGGTGTTGCCGGGCGTCGCGACCGACATGCCCGACGACCAGTGGGATGCGCTCGGGCCGCACCCGCGCGACGCCGTGACCGGGAAGCGCCCGCCATCGATTGAAACGCACCCGCAATTTCACCTGAAGCTCCTTCTCGATCGCATGGGGGTGGCGCGCGGCGAGGTGATGGCGTGGCGGCACGGCAGCGACCATGATGCCGCACCCGCGCGCGGCAAGGCGATCGCCACCGCTCTGGCACCCGCCCAGTTCACTTATGGCTGGAACGAGGTACCGGCGCGCGAGCGTCGGTTGACCGGCGTCGCGATGCTCGCCGTCGCGACCCCAGCCGAAGAAGCGCAGGCGATCGCGATCGCGCTGCGCGAGGCGCTCGAGGCGCCGGGGCGGACCGCCGCGCTGGTGACCCCGGACCGCGCACTCGCCATCCGCGTCGCCGCGCATTGCCGCCGCTGGGGGATCGCGATCGACGACAGCGCGGGCGCGCCGCTGTCGACGCTTGCGCCCGGCACCTTGCTGCTCGCCATCGCGGAAGCCGCCGCCGCCGGATTCGCGCCGGTGCCGTTGCTCGCGCTGCTCAAGCATCCGCTGGTGCGATCGGGCGATGCGCGCATCGAATGGTTGGACGGCGTGCGGTCGCTCGACCTGGCGCTGCGCGGGCCACGTCCGGCTGCGGGACTTGAGGGCATCGCGCGGCATTTGTCCGATTCCGACGCCGCGGATGCGCATCGTCGTCGACCCGCCATCGCGTTCTGGAAGCATGCCCAGGCGTTGCTACGGCCGATCGCCGCGATCTTCGGACGCGATGCCGCACCGCTCGTCGATCTGGTCGCGGTGCTGCGCGAGTCGGCGGATGCGTTGGCCGGCGACGCCGCCTGGGCGCGACAGGAGGGGCGGGCGGCGGCGGACCTGCTCGCGGGGCTGGAGGCGAACGCGGCGCCCGGCCCGGCCCGGATCGCTCCGGCGGCATTGCCCGTGATGCTGCGCACGCTGATGGATGAAATTGCAATCCGGCCGCCGCAGGGCGGGCATCCGCGCCTCGCGATTTACGGCTTGCTGGAGGCGCGGCTGCAGACCGCCGACCTGATGGTGCTGGGCGGATTGAACGAGGGCGTCTGGCCGGGATTGCCCGCCCCCGACCCGTGGCTGGCGCCGCGCATCCGCAGCGAACTCGGCCTGCCGGGGCTTGAACGGCGGATCGGGCTGTCGGCGCATGACCTGGCCGGGGCAATGGGCGCGCGCGACGTGTTGATGACGAGGGCCGAGCGCGACGCGAGCGCGCCGACGATCGCTTCGCGCTTCTGGCTGCGCCTGCAGGCGCTGGCGGGCGAGCAACTGCACGCCGCCGATGACCTGGCGCGGTGGTGCGCCGACATCGACAATCCGCGCGAGCACGCGCCGTCGGCGCAGCCCGCGCCCCGTCCGCCCGTCACTGCGCGGCCGCGCATCATTTCGGTGACGGAGGTCGATCGGCTCAAGGCCGACCCCTTCGCCTTCTATGCGCGGCGAATGCTCAAGCTGACCCCCCTCGACCCGGTCGATGCGGACGCGAGTGCGGCATGGCGCGGCACCGCGATCCACGCCGTGTTTGAACGCTGGGCGCGGGAGGATCGCGATCGTCCCGAGCGGCTGGCCGATCACGCGCTGGCGCTGATGCGCGATGATCGCACCCATCCGCTGATGCGCGCGCTGTGGCAGCCGCGACTGATGGAGGCGGTCGACTGGATTGCGAGCCAGCTGGTCGAGTTGCGCGCAGGCGGCAGGCAGCTGATCGATGTCGAGCGGGAGGGGCGGATCGAGATCGCCGGCGTCACGCTCAAGGGCAAATATGACCGGATCGACCGCAATGCGGACGAAACGCTAGCGATCGTGGACTACAAGTCCGGCCAGCCGCCCTCGACACGCGCGGTGCGTGAGGGGTTCAGCCTGCAGCTGGGACTGCTCGGACTGATCGCCGAGCGCGGCGGGTTCGAGGGGATCCAGGGCACCGCGACCGCGTTCGAATACTGGTCGCTGGCGCGCAACCGCCAGGGCGGTTTCGGCTTCGTCGCCTCACCCGTCGATCCCAAGAGGAAGGATCCAATACCTGCCAACCGCTTTGTCGAAATTGCTGCGCACAATTTCATGGAGGCCACCGCAGCATGGCTCACCGGCGACGCGCCCTTCACCGCCAAGCTAAACCCGCTCTACGCGCCCTATGGCGACTATGACCAGCTGATGCGCCGCGACGAATGGTGGGGCCGTGAGTAAGGCCGGCAGCCTCCTGCCCAGGCTGAAGGGCGATCAGGCGCGCGCGAGCGACCCGGAAGGCCATGTCTGGCTGTCGGCGTCGGCGGGGACCGGCAAGACACAGGTGCTGACCGCGCGCGTCTATCGCCTGTTGCTGCGCGGAGTCGACCCCGCTGCGGTCTTGTGCCTCACCTTTACGAAGGCGGGTGCGAGCGAGATGGCCGGACGGATCAATGGCCGGCTCGCGCGCTGGGTGCGGATGCCCGAGCCCGATCTGCGCAAGGAGCTGTTTGCGCTTGGCGAGAATCATCTCGATCCCGCTGTGGTGGCGCGCGCGCGCACGCTCTTTGCGCGGGTGCTCGACGCGCCCGGCGGCGGCATCCGCATTCAGACGATCCACAGCTTTTGCCAGAGCCTGCTCGCCGCGTTTCCGCTCGAGGCCGGCCTGCTTCCCGGCTTCCGCCCGCTTGAGGGGCGTGAGGAACAGGTGCTGGCGCGCGAGGCGCTGGCGGAACTGCTGGTTGCGCAGGAATCGCTGCACGGTTCCGACGTGCTCGATGCGGTACGGGCGCTCAGCCTGCGCATGGGCGAGGGGCGGGCGGAGGCCTTTCTGCGCGCCTGTGCCGCCCGCCCCGACGCAATGGCGCGGCTGCCCGGACTGATACAGCCCTTCGTCCGCGACTGTCTCGATCTGCCCCCTGGCGATGTCGAGGCGGCGATCGCTGCGGCGTGCGCGGATGATGCGTGCGACATTGCCGGGCTGCGCGCCGTCGCGGCGATGAACGCGGGGTGGGGGACCAAGAACGGCCTGGCGCGGGCGGATGCGATCGCGCATTGGCTCAGCCGCGATCCGGGCGGGCGCGCCGCGGGACTGGGCGAACTGCACCTTGTCTGGGCAAAGGCGGACGGGGACCTCCGATCGTTCGCCAAAGGTCAGGCGCCACTGGTCGCCGACTATGCCGATCTGGCGACGCGCTTTCACGGCTGGTGCGGCGAGCTGGTCGGGCTGCGCGCCCGTGCCGGCTTTGCCGACCTGCTTGCGCAGGGGCTGACCGCCGGACGCGCTTATGCCGAAACCTATGCGGCGTCGAAGCGGCGCATCGGCGCGGTCGATTTCAACGACCTGATCCGCGAGACCGCCAGGCTCCTTGCGCTGCCCGGCATCGGCGACTGGGTGCGCTACAAGCTGGACCAGGTGACCGAGCATATCCTGATCGACGAGGCGCAGGACACCAACTGGCCGCAATGGGAAATCGTCCGCCGCATCGCCGACGAGTTCTTTGCCGGTGAAGGCGCGAAAGGCGACCGGCTGCGCACGCTGTTCACCGTCGGCGACTATAAACAGGCGATTTTCGGCTTTCAGGGCACAGACCCCTATAATTTCGCGCTCGCGCACCGGATGTTCGAACAGCTCGCCGGGCCCGATCAGCCGTTCACGACGCTTTCGCTCACCGACAGCTTCCGGTCGACCGAGCCAATCCTGACCTTTGTCGATGCCGCGATCGCGGCGCTGCCCGACGATGCGCTGGGCGCGCACAGCACGGTCGAGCCGCATGGCAGCAACGTGCCGGGGCCGGGGCGGGTGACCCTGTGGGCACCGGTGATCGAAGGCGGCAGCGACGAGGACGCCGAGGGCTGGGCCGACGATGCCGCGCGCGGCATGGCGACCCGGATCGCGACCGAGGTCGCCGCGTGGATCGATCAGGGTCGGATCACGCCGGGGGAGGTGATGATTCTGGTCAAGCGGCGCGGCGAGCTGGCGGCGCTGATCGTCGCGCGCCTCTATGCGGCCGGGGTGCCGGTCGCCGGTGTCGACCGGCTGCGCCTCAACGCACCGCTGGCGGTGCAGGACCTGCTCGCCGCGATCCGCTTCGCACTCCAGCCCGACGACGACCTGTCGCTCGCCAGCCTGCTCGTCTCGCCGCTGATCGGGTGGAGCCAGGACGAGCTGATGGCCGCCGCGGTGCGCGAGCGCGGCAGCCTGTGGCGTCACCTGCGCGCGACGCAGCCGGACGACCGGCTGGCGCCGCTCTATGCGATGCTGGCGCAGGCCGATTTCACCACGCCCTATCGTTTTCTGGAGGACCTGCTGAGCGGCGCGCTCGACGGGCGGCGCAAGCTGATCCGGCGGCTCGGTGCGGAGGCGCGCGACCCGATCGAGGAACTCCTTACCGCGGCGCTGGGTTTCGAACGGCTGGCGACGCCGTCGCTGCAACGCTTCATCGACTGGTTCGATCGCGGCGATGTCGACATCAAGCGCGACCCGTCGCAGGCGGCGAGCGCGGTCCGCGTGATGACCGCACACGGTGCCAAGGGGCTGCAGGCGCCGCTGGTCATCCTGGCCGACGCGACGGTCGACCCGACGCGCAACCGGCGCGACCTGCTCGACTGGCCGGTGTTCGGCGATCGCGAACCGGCGCTGCCCCTGATCCGGCCGCGCCGTGACGAACGCAGCGCCGCGCTGGAGGCGTTGCTCGATGCGAGCGACGCGCGCGAGATGGAGGAGCATTGGCGGCTGTTCTACGTGGCCGCGACACGCGCCGAACGCTGGCTGGTGATCGGCGGTGCGCTAGGACCCAGGGCAAATGGCAGCCCGCCTGAACAAAGCTGGTATGCCGCCGCCGCCCGCGCTTTCGACCGACTCGGCGTCGCCGAAGCCGATGCCGGCGGTGATCGGGACTTTACCGGGGTCGGCGTGACGCATGCTGGCGGGGGCGCTGCACGGGCCGAGCGGCCACCGCAGCATGACGCGGTCGATCTGCCCGACTGGCTGCGCGCGCCCGCGCCCGCCGAAGCGCGTCCACCCCGTCCGCTCGCGCCCTCGGCAATCGGCGACGACGCGATCGCCGACCCCCCGCTTCCCCCGAAAGCGCGCGCGGCGGCGGTTCGCGGTCAGCTGCTCCATCGGCTGTTCGAGCGGCTGCCGGCCGTGGCCCCCGCTGAACGGCGCGATGCGGCGTTGCGCTGGCTGATGCAGGCCGCCGGGGTGACTGACATGGCGCTGGCGACCGCGCTGGTCGATGACGCACTCAGGGTAATCGACGACCCGCGCTTCGCCGGACTGTTCGGCATCGACGCGCTCGCCGAGGCGCCGATCGCGGCGGTCGTCGACGGCCTCGTCATTTCCGGTACGGTCGATCGGTTGCGCGTCGAGGAGGATCGGGTGCAGGTCGTCGATTTCAAGACCGGGCGCATCGCACCGGCGACCCTGGCCGACGTGCCCGAATATCATCTGCGCCAGATGGCCTCCTATGCCGCCGCACTCGCGGTGATCTTTCCCGGCCGCACGATCGAGGCGTCGTTGCTCTACACGTCCGGACCCGTCCTGCACACGCTGCCCGCTGCGCTGCTGGCTCGGCACAAGCCCGGCTATGACCCCGCGCAGTTAAGGTTGAGCGGCGACGCTTGAGGCGCGCGGGCGCACCGCCTAGATTGTTGGGCACAGTCAAGGAGACAGAATATGGCGACCAAAGCCGTGACCGATGCCAGCTTCCAGAGCGACGTGCTCGAAGCCGAAAAGCCCGTGCTCGTCGATTTCTGGGCGGAATGGTGCGGCCCGTGCAAGATCATCGGCCCGTCGCTGGAGGAAATTTCCGACGAACTGGGCGAGCAGGTGACGATCGCCAAGCTCAACATCGACGACAATCCCGACGCGCCCGGGCGCTACGGCGTGCGCGGGATCCCGACGATGATCCTGTTCAAGAACGGCGAGCCGAGCGCGGTCAAGGTCGGTGCCGAGCCGAAAAGCGCGCTCAAGGCGTGGCTGCAGGGCGCGCTCTAGGCCACGTCACAGCTCCACGGGATCAAGGCCGCGTGATCGCCCGGATTGCGCGGCCCTTTTCATGTTCATGACGGGACGGCACGAAGCTGCTTGCATTTCTTTCGTTCGCGACGCTAGCTTGGTGGTTGCGGGTTGTGTCGTCGTGGCCCGTGCGCTGGTAACGACATTGCCCGTGCGGGTGTCGATCCAGGTCGCCCAGTTGCGCTGACAGCCGGAAACCGGCGCGCGCGTCTGAACGCGAACGACCGGGGGAGGCCCGAACAGCGATCGCAAAAGCGGGGGCTTTCCGTGTCGATGAACCATGCCGGTCCGTTCACATCTTCCAGAAAATCGTCGCGCCGGTCGCGTGCGATGGGCTACCTGCTCGGCGCGGCGTTGCTCGCCGTGGCGACGGGACCGTCCGTGGCGCAGGATGTGCCGGCCGTCCCTGCGGCGACCAAGCGCCTTCATGACCGGCTGATCACGCTCGACTCGCACCTCGACACCCCGGCGTCGCTCGACTTGCCCGGCTGGTCGATCCTCGAACGTCACGACGCCACGCAAGACTATACCCAGGTCGACCTGCCCCGGATGAAGGCCGGCGGGCTCGATGGCGGCATGTGGGCGATCTACACGGCGCAGGGACCGCTCGATCCCGCAGGTTATCGTGCGGCGCGCGATTTCGCGGTGATGCGCGGCGTGTCCATCCACAAGATGATCGCCGCCGCGCCCGACCAGTTCGAATTGGCGCTGACCGCCGCGGACGCCGCCCGCATCGCTGCGACGGGCAAGCGCATCGTCTATCTGTCGATGGAAAACGCCTATCCGCTGGGCGAGGATATCGGGCTGATCACGCTCTTTCATCGCATGGGCGTGCGGATGATCGGCTTTACCCACTTTGCCCACAACCAGTTCGCCGACAGCTCGACCGACCCGTCGAAGACGCCGCGCTGGCAGGGGCTGAGCCCGCTGGGACGCGACCTGCTGGTCGAAATGAACCGGCTGGGCATCGTCCCCGACCTGTCGCACAGTTCGGATGCGGCGCTCGACGACGCGCTGGCGCTGTCCAAGACGCCGCTGGTGCTCACCCATTCGGGGTGCAAGGCGATCTATGACCACCCGCGCAATGTCGATGACGCCCGGCTGCGCGCGCTTGCGGCGAAGGGCGGTGTCATCCAGATGAACGCCTATGGCGGCTATCTGCGCGCGCTCAAGCCCAACCCGGCGCGCGAACAGGCGCTCCGCGCGCTGAATGCCGATCGGCCTGCGGGCGCGATGACCGCCGCGCAGCGCGAGGCGATGCTGGCCAAGCGGCGCGAAATCGATCGCCTGTATCCCGAAACCGACCCGGCGACGTTCGAGGATTTCATGGCGCACCTGCTCCATGCGCTCAAGGTCGTTGGCCCCGACCATGTCGGGATCGGGCTCGACTGGGACGGCGGCGGCGGCACGGTCGGAATGCGCGACATCACCGCCTTGCCCCGGATCACCGACGCGCTGCTGAAGGCCGGCTATAGCGAGCGCGACATCGCCAAGATCTGGTCGGGCAACCTGCTGCGCGTGCTGCGCGCCGCCGAGGCGGCCGCCGCACCGGATGCGAGGGCGGCCGCGCCCTCCGAAGGCCATTGAGCGCGGCGGGCGCCGTGCACTGGCTGCTGCCGCTGCTGGCGATGCTCGCCGCGGGGCTGTTCGCCGGCTTTGCGGGCGGGCTGTTCGGAATAGGGGGCGGGTTCGTCGTCGTGCCCGCGCTCTTCGTGCTGCTGCCGCTGCTCGGCGGCAATCCGGCCGAGCTGGCGCACGTCGCGATCGGCACGTCGCTGGCGACGATCGTCACGACATCGCTGCGCTCGGTTCAGGCGCACGCGCGCCGCGGTGCCGTCGACTTCGACATGCTCAGGGCGTGGGCGCCATGGATCGTGTTGGGTGTCGGCATCGGCGTGGTGCTCGCCGCGCGGCTGAGCAGCGATGGGCTGGCATTGATTTTCGGCGCGGGCGTGGCGCTGATGTCGCTGCATTTCCTGTTCCCGCTGCTGGCCGACCGGCACCTGGCGACGGACATGCCCGGCGGCCTGACCCGTGCCGGGATTGCCGGCGGGCTGGGCGCTTTTTCGTCGCTGCTCGGCATCGGCGGCGGCACGATCGCAATCATCGTGATGACATTGTGCGGCAAGTCGATCCATCGTGCGGTCGCGACCGCATCGGGGATCGGCGTGATCATCGCGCTGCCCGGCATGATCGGCTTCGTCGCGATCGGCCTTGGCGTGCCCGACCTGCCCTGGGGATCGCTCGGCTTCGTCAACGTGCCGAGCGCGCTGATCGTCACATCGATGTCGATCGTCACGGCACCCTGGGGGGTGGCGGCGGCGCATCGGTTGAGCCCGGCGCTGCTCCGTCGCGCCTTTGGCATCTACCTGTTGTTCGTGGGCGTCGTGATGATCCGCAACGGGATCATCGGATGAGAGACTGAGACTGCAACCAAGGGGAGAAACCGCCATGTCGATCGAGCTTTCCAGACGCGCCTGGCTGGGCGCCGCCGCCGTCGCCGGGGGTGGGGCGATCGCCGCCACGCGCAGCGCCTATGCCTTTCCGTCGGCCGAACCGCCGGTGTTCGGTCCCGCGCCCGGCGTCGCGCTGCTGTCGCGCAACGAAAATCCGTTCGGCCCGGCGCCCAGCGCCATCCGCGCCATGGCCGACGCGGCGGGGAAGGGGTGCTATTATTCCGATGGCGGGCTGCGTCGCCTGACCGACATGATCGCCGAGCGATTCGCGGTGTCGCGCGATCACGTCGTCATCGGCAACGGATCGACCGAAGTGCTTTCCGCCATCGCGCTCGCATACAAGGACAAGGGCGCGATCCTGGGTGCGGACCTGTTCTGGGACACGACGGTCCAATATGCCGAGCGCCAGGGCGCTAAGGTGCTGCGCGTTCCGCTCGCCGCCGACATGGGCGTCGACCTCGACGCGATGGCGGCAGCGGTCACGCCGGACATCGCGCTCGTCCATCTGTGCAATCCCAACAACCCGACCGGCATGCTGATCGACGGCGACCAGGTCCGCGCCTTTGTCCGCAAGGTCGGGCCGAAGGCAACCGTGCTGGTCGACGAAGCCTATAACGAGCTGACCGACCGGCCCGAGCACCATTCGGTCGCCGATCTCGTCAAGGCGGGCGAGAATGTCGTCGTCTGCCGGACCTTCTCGAAGATCTACGGCATGGCGGGCCTGCGCGTCGGCTATGCGCTGGCGCGGCCGGAGGTTGCGAAGCGGGTGAGCGATCACCTGATGAGCTTCGGCGGCAACAGCGCCGGGCTGGCGGCGGCGATCGGTTCCTATGACGATATGGCGTTCCTCAATTATTCCAAGGCGCGGATCGTCGAGGGGCGCGGCATGATCATGGATGCGGTCAAGGCGGCGGGGCTCACCGCGCTCCCCAGCCAGACCAATTTCGTGTTCGTGAACGTGCCTGACGCGAATACCGTGCAAAAGGCGATGGCCGCGCGCAGCGTGATGATTCGCGGCAGTTACGGCAAATGGACGCAATGGTCGCGCGTCAGCACCGGCCGGATCGAGGACGTGCAGCGATACGCCGCCGCACTGCCCGAAATCATGCGCGTTTGAAGGCAATCGGGGCGGCCAGGGCACATGCCGCAGCAATATCGGCACCTGGCCTTCCGGACCACCTTGTCTGCCCGCCCCGCAACAGGCTAATCGGCGGCAGTGGATGCCCACGAGAAGCGCAAGGAGTGGTTCAAGATGCTGAAGGTCGTGAAGACGAGTTTGAGTGCAGCAGTCGTGATCGGGCTGACGGCGATCGCGTCGCAGGCGTCGGGCCAGGGCGCGCCGAACAAGGCCGCGTTCGCACCCTGCTCCGTCTGCCATGCGGTGACGCCCAAGACGAACAAGATCGGGCCGAGCCTGCACCAGATCGTCGGCCGCAAGGTCGGCACCTATCCCGGCTACACCTATTCCCCGGCGATGAAGGCCAAGGGTGGCGTGTGGACCGAAGCTGCACTCGACACCTACCTGACCAAGCCGCAGGCCTATGTTAAGGGCACCAAGATGGCCTATCCCGGCCAGCCCGACCCGGCGAAGCGCAAGGCGATCATCGCTTATCTCAAGACGCTGAAATAAGCGACGGGCGCCTCGCCCGGCAACGGGCGGGGCGCCGATTGCGCCTGACACCGGCGTGACGGCACTGGGACGAGGAGACGAGCGTGACGAGCGATCTGGGCGGGGCCCTCAGATACAACGCAATTGCGCGTACGCTGCATTGGGTGATCGCCATCCTGATCATCGCCAATGTCGCAATCGGTCTGCTTGGTGACGCGATCGAGGAAGCGGTGGGAAGCAGCCCGTTCCCGCTGCACAAGTCGATCGGTCTGACCGTGCTGGTGCTTTCGTTGCTGCGCCTCGGCTGGCGCATCGCCAATCCGCCGCCGCCGCTGCCCGCACATACCGGCCGCAACGAACGGCGTCTCGCCGCGATCATGCACGGCGTGCTCTATGCGCTGATGATCCTGGTGCCGTTTACGGGTTATGCGATGAGTTCGGCGGGCAAATATCCGCTGTCCTGGTTCGGCCTGGTCACTGTGCCGAAACTCCCGATCGAGCGGGAAAGCGCGCTGGCCGACCTGATGCACGAGGGGCATGAAGTGCTGGGGATCGCCATTGCCATCCTGGCTGCGGGCCACATCGTTGCCGCGCTGCGTCACGGCTTCCTGCTTCGCGACGGGGTGCTCCAGCGGATGACCGGCGGACGCGGCTGATCGCGCCGGGTCATCTGCCTGCAACCCGATGGCCATATCGTGCGAATTGGTTAAACTGTGACGATGCATATCGCCCCCATTTCCCCGCCGCCCGTCCATGGCGATCCCACGGTGCTGGTCGTCGATATGCTGATCGCTGCCGGGGCGCGGCTGGATGCGCGCGGCTTGGCGGCGGCGACGTCGGGTAATTATTCGGCGCGGCTGGCCGACGGCAATGTGCTGGTTACGCGATCGGGGCGGCACAAGGGGCGGCTGACCCGTTCGGATTTCATGGCGCTGTCGCCCGAGGGCGTGGCGCTAGAGGCGGGACGACCCTCGGCAGAGGCCGCGCTGCACCTCATGCTCTACGAGCATTTCCCGCACGCAGGGGCGATCCTTCACTGGCACTCGCCGTCAGCGGTCGCGCTGTCGCGCGCCGTCGACTCGGAAGAGTGGGTGATCGAGGGGCATGAGATGCTGAAAGCCTTTCCGGGCGTCGATACCCACGCGACGCGACGGATCGTCCCGATCGTCGACAACAGCCAGGACATGGCGGTGATCGACGCGGCGATCCGCCCCCGGCTGCACGGATCGGAACGCGCGCCCGTGTTCCTGATCCGCGGCCATGGGGCCTATGCCTGGGGCGTCGACGTCGCCGAGGCTGAGCGGGTGAGCGAGGCCGTCGAGTGGCTGGTCGCCGCGGAGATTGCCGAACGCCAGTGGCACGCAACGCGGGAGGCGCAAGGATCATGACGCGCCTGACCATTCGCGGTGCCGCCGATGGCGCACTGATCGTCGAGACGGTCGATCCGGTCCGGATTGCCGAAGATTTGGCCGGGATCGGCGTGCGGTTCGAGCAATGGCCGTTGCGCGACGTCGCAGACATGCCGGCGGATGCCATCCTCGCCGCCTACGCACCCGAGATCGACCGGCTCAAGGCACAGGGCGGCTATCGATCGGTCGACATCGTCGCGCTGACCCCCGACCATCCCGATCGGGTCGCGCTGCGTGCCAAGTTTCTGGACGAGCACCGGCATGCCGAGGACGAAGTGCGTTTCTTCGTCGCGGGCGAGGGGCTGTTCTGCCTGCGCACCGACGACCGCGTTCATGCGCTGCTGTGCACCGCTGGCGATCTGGTTTCGGTGCCCGCGGGGATGCGCCACTGGTTCGACATGGGGCCCGCGCCGCGCTTTACCGCGATACGTCTCTTCACCAATCCCGACGGCTGGGTGGCGAAATTCACCGGCGATCCGATTGCGTCGCGCTTTCCCCGCCACGAGCCGGCCGCGGCCTGACGCTGCCCTTCATGCCGAACGCCGGCCCCATCCTGCTCGATATCGAGGGCACGACGAGCAGCATCGCGTTCGTCGCCGAGACGCTGTTCCCCTATGCCCGCGCGCGCCTTCGCGCGTTCGTTGCCGCCAACGCCGCGCGGTGCGCACCGATCCTGGCGGAGGTCGCCGCGGTCGCACCGGGGGATCCGGTCGCCACCCTGATCCAGTGGATCGACGAGGATCGCAAGGCGACCCCGCTCAAGACGCTGCAGGGAATGATCTGGGCCGAGGGTTATGCCGATGGCAGCCTGTCGGGGCATGTCTACCCCGATACGCCGCGCGCGCTTGCCCGCTGGCAGGCGCAGGGCCGGCGCATATTCATCTATTCCTCCGGGTCGGAGGAAGCCCAGCGGCTGTTGTTCGCGCACAGCCTCGCGGGCGACCTGACGCCCTTTCTCGCCGGGCATTTCGACACCCGGATCGGGGCCAAGCGCGACGCGGCCTCCTATGCGGCGATCGCCCGCGCGATCGATGCCCATCCGTCCGATATCCTGTTCATTTCCGACATTGCCGCGGAGATCGACGCCGCACGCGCCGCCGGGCTTTCGGCGCTGCGGATCGACCGCGAGGGCGGCACCGACGCCGACATCGCCAGCCTGGACGAGGTACTCGCGACATGATTCTCGCCGGCGAAGCGACCCGGTCGATCCAGCGTACCGCCGATGGGCGCGGCGCGCGCATCCTCGACCAGCGGCTGCTGCCCTGGGAAATTCGCTGGGTGGAGCTGCGCGACGCCGACACCGCCGCGCGGGCGATCCGCGAGATGTGGACGCGCGGCGCGCCGATGATCGGGGCGACCGCCGCCTATGGCCTCGCCATGGCGCTGGCGGTCGACGCGAGCGACGACGGGCTCGCCGCTGCCTATGCAATGCTGCTCGAGACGCGGCCGACCGCGGTCAATCTGCGCTGGGCGCTCGATCGGGTACGCGAGGCTGTCGCGCCGCTCGCCCCTGCCGATCGTGCGGCGGCCGCCTTCGCACGCTCCGACGCGATCTGTGACGAGGATGTCGCGCTGTGCCGCGCGATCGGCGAGCATGGCCTGGCGCTGCTGCGCGAGCTGGCGGTGGCGAAGGGCGGTGCGCCGCTCAACCTCCTGACGCATTGCAACGCCGGGTGGCTCGCGACCGTCGACTACGGCACCGCGACCGCACCGATCTATCTCGCGCATGATGCCGGCATCGCGCTGCACGTCTGGGTGGACGAGACCCGGCCACGCAATCAGGGGGCGCTGCTGACCGCGTTCGAGCTTGCCAATCATGGCGTGCCGCATACCGTCATCGCCGACAATGCCGGCGGGCTGCTTATGGCGCGGGGTCAGGTCGACGCGGTGATCGTCGGCACCGACCGGGTGACCGCCAATGGCGATGTCTGCAACAAGATCGGCACCTATCTGAAGGCGCTGGCGGCGGCGGACAACGCGGTACCCTTCTATGTCGCGCTTCCCTACACGACGTTCGATCCCGTCACCGCTGATGGCGCATCGATCCCGATCGAGGACCGCGATCCCGACGAGCTGCGCCTGCTGACCGGCCCGACGGGCGATGGCATGGCGACGGTGCGGGTGACCGATTCACCGGCGTACAACCCCGCGTTCGACGTCACGCCCGCACGGCTCGTGACCGGTTACATCACCGAGCGGGGCGTGCTCAGCC
This sequence comes from Sphingomonas sp. CCH15-F11, assembly GCF_001557005.1. Classification (NCBI taxonomy): domain Bacteria; kingdom Pseudomonadati; phylum Pseudomonadota; class Alphaproteobacteria; order Sphingomonadales; family Sphingomonadaceae; genus Sphingomonas; species Sphingomonas sp. CCH15-F11. The sequence goes on from NZ_LSKG01000132.1 coordinate 55,981, forward strand.
GGCTGTAGCCTTCAGTGCGGGCACGGCGCGGCCAAGCCGCGCGACCGCTTCATCCAGCGTCGCGTCGACCTTGGCAAAGCAGAATCGCACCAGGTGCCGCACCGGATCTTCGGCGTAGAAGGCGGAAATCGGGATGGCGGCGACCCCGGCATGGTCGATGATCCAGTCGCAGAAGGCCACATCGTCGATCGCGATCCCCGATCGTTCGAGATCGACCGACAGGAAATAGGTTGCTGCGCTCGGCACGGTGGCAAGCCCGATCGCGTTCAGCCCGCTGGCGAGCCGGTCGCGCGATCGCTCGAACGCCGCGCTCTGGGCGCTGATCCAGTCGCGCTGCGTCGCCAGCCCCTCCGCCACCGCATATTGCAGGTTGGGCGGGGTGGTGAAGGTCAGGAACTGATGCGCCTTGGCCAGCACGGATGCAATCGGCGGCGCCGCGCACATCCATCCGACCTTCCAGCCCGTGAGTGCGAACATCTTGCCCGCCGATCCGATCTTGATCGTCCGGTCGCGCATCCCCGGCAGCGCCATCAGCGGAACATGCACCGCACCGTCGAACACCACCTGCTCCCACACCTCGTCGCAGATCGCGACGACGTCGCGTTCGACACAGAAGCGCGCAATCGCCGCCAGCGCGTCTGTCCCCAGCATTGATCCGGACGGATTGAGCGGGTTGTTGAGCAGCAGGAGCCGCGTGCGCGGCCCGGCGGCAGCGGCCAGGGCGGCAGGGTCGATCCGCCAGTCGGGGGGCGTCAGCCGCACCAGCCGTGCCACGCCGCCGGCGCGCCGCACCAGCGGCAGGTAGGCATCGTAGAGCGGCTGGCACATCAGCACCTCGTCGCCCGGCGCGATCAGCGCGAGCAGCGCCGCCGCCAGCGCCTCGGTCGCCCCCGAAGTAACGATGACTTCGCCGGGGTCGAGGTCGAGCTGTTGCGTGTCGCGATAGAAGTCGGCGACTGCCTGGCGCAGTTCGGGGATGCCGGCCATCGGCGGATACTGGTTCGACCGGTGGTCGAGCGCGCGTGCGGCGGCGGCGCGCACCGCGTCCGGCCCGTTTCCGTCGGGAAAGCCCTGGCCCAAATTGATCGCGCCGGCGGCACGCGCGCGGGCGGACATCGCCTCGAACACGGTCGTCGGCATAGCGGCATAGATCGGGTTCATTCGGTCGGTGCTCCGGGCGGGCGCAGCGCATCGGCGAGCGAGCGCGACGCGCTGCCCCGGCGCGCCGGACGCGGTTGCGAGGGATCGGGTGCCCAGCCGGTCAGATAGACGAGGTTGAAGGTTTCGGTCGTCCGCCCGTCCGCGTCGGCCGCCTGGGCAAAGGCGGCTGCGGCGCGGGCCAACGCGGCTGGCGCCAGCGCGCGCCGATCGCGCAGGATGTTGGTCGCGGCCATCGCGCGCAGATCTTCGAGCAGGCGGCCGAGGTCGCGATAGCGCACCGCCAGCGGCTCGACATCGGCGACCGGCAGCGCAAAGCCCGCGCGCATCAGCAAGTCGCCCGCCGCGCGCACCTCAACCTGCGGATGTAGGCGCGGCGCCGGGCGATCGGGTTCGGCGGCGCGCAGCGCGGCGCGCAATGCGGGCAGCGATCCCGCGCCGGTGAACGCGCCCAGGAACAGCCCGTCGGGTCGCAGCACGCGGCGGATCAGCGCGAGCGCACCGGGCAGGTCGTTGACGCTGTCGAGCACGCCCAGGCTGACCACCAGGTCGAAGCTCGCATCCGCAAAGGGCAGGCGATCCTCATCCGCCTGAACCGCGGGACCGCTTGCGCGTCGGGCAAATCCGAACCCCGCGTCACAGCGGACGATGCGCGTGCCCGGCAGGTCGAAGTCCGCCGCGCCGCAACCGAGATCGAGAATGTCGGTGAAGCGCCGGGCGACCGCGTCGAGCCGGTCGACAATTCCCTCGATCATCTGCGCGCGCAGAAAATCCCCACCCGGCGTCGCCGTCGCCGCACGGTCGCGTCGCAGGCGTCGTGCCCGCCGGTCGAAGATTTCCGCCTGGTCCATGCCGGCGCTTGTGCCGTTGCCGGCAGCGGGCGACAAGCGGGGATGTTGGTTCGCGCCCGCATCCTCGCCCGTCCGCTCCACCGCCTGGTCAACCTCGCGCTGCCGCCGCGCTGTCCCGGCTGCGGGGAGGTGGTCGAGGCGGATCACTGGCTGTGTGCGGCCTGCTGGCGTGACCTTGCGTTTCCCGGCGCACCTGCATGCGCGGGCTGCGGCACCCCCTTTGCCTTCGACCGTGGCGAAGCTGCGCGTTGCGCGGCGTGTCTGGCGCAGCCGCCCGCACATGACGGCGTGACCGCCGCGGTCGCCTATGGGCGGGTGGCGAGCATCCTTGCGCTCAAGCTCAAATATGGTCGCCGGCTGGGCGTGGCGGCGACGATGGCGCGGCTGATGGCCCGCCATCTCGATCGGTCGACCGAACATGGCCCGCTGCTGGTGCCGGTGCCGCTGCATCGCTGGCGGCTGTGGTCGCGGGGATTCAACCAGTCGCTGCTGATCGCGCGGGCGCTGGCCCAATCGACCGGGCTGAGCGTCGCGCCCGCGGCACTGGTCCGCACGCGATCCACCCGGGCGTTGCGCGGAATGGGACCAGGGCAGCGCGCGCGGACGCTGGCCGGGGCGTTTGCGGTCCCGGCGGCGGCGCGGGCGACGGTCCGGGGCCGCGACATCGTGCTGATCGACGATGTCTACACGACCGGCGCGACGGCCGACGGTTGCGTCCGCGCGCTCAAGCGGGCGGGTGCCGCGCGCGTCCAGGTGCTGTGCTGGGCGCGCGTGCTGCGCGACGCAGAGGTCGGCGATTGACAAGCGGGGTGCGGCACCACAACTCTTGGCGGATGGCGCACATCGAAATCTATACCAAGGCATTCTGCCCCTATTGCAGTAGGGCGAAGAAGCTGCTCGGCGACAAGGGCGCGAGCTATGACGAGATCGACCTGACGATGGGCGGCCCGCGTCGCGCCGAGATGGTCGACCGCGCCGGCGGCCGGACAACCGTGCCGCAAATCTTCATCGACGGCCGTCACATCGGAGGCTCGGACGACCTCGCCGCACTCGACCGGCGCGGCCAGCTGGACGAACTGCTCGCGCAATGAAGATTGCGCTGGCCCAGCTGACCAGCGGGACCGATCCCGCCGCCAATGCGCATGCGCTCGCGGCCGCGGTCGCAGAGGCCGCCGCAAACGGCGCGACCCTGTTGTTCACGCCGGAAATGTCCAACCTGATCGACCGGGACCGCGCGCGTGCGTCGGCCAGCATCGTCGCCGAGGAAGCGGACGCGACGCTCGCAGCGGTGCGCGCGGCGGCGGCAACGCACGGCATCTGGGTACATCTCGGCTCGCTCGCGCTCCTGCGCGCAGACGGACGCTTCGCCAATCGCGCGTTCGTGATCGACGCGACGGGATCGATCCGCGCGCGCTATGACAAGCTGCACCTGTTCGACGTCGACCTGCCGACCGGGGAAAGTTGGCGCGAATCCGCGGTCTATGCCGCGGGGGAGGGGGCGACCGTGGTGGCAACGCCGCTCGGCCTGCTGGCGCCGACCATCTGCTACGACCTGCGCTTTCCCGACCTCTACCGGGCGCTCAGCGACGCGGGCGCGCAGATCATCGCGGTGCCGGCGGCATTCACCCGGCCGACTGGGGCGGCGCACTGGCATGTCCTGCTGCGCGCGCGTGCGATCGAGGCAGGGTGCTTCGTCGTCGCTGCCGCCCAGACCGGTGTCCATGCCGATGGCCGCGCCACCTATGGACACTCGCTGGTCATCGATCCCTGGGGCGAAGTGCTGCTCGACATGGGGGAAGAATCCGGCATCGGCTACGCCGACATCGACCTCGCGCGGCTGGAAGAGGTTCGTGCCCGCGTGCCGGCACTCCGGCATCGCCGGACCATCCCGCCCGTGGTTCAGGTGTCATGATCGTCTTCGATCTGCGGTGCGGCAACGCGCACGTGTTCGAAGCCTGGTTCGGATCGAGCGCGAGCTATGAGGCGCAGCGCGCCGAGGGACTGCTGTCCTGTCCGATCTGCGGCGACGACCGCATCGCCAAGGCGGTGATGGCGCCCAATGTCGCCGCCAAGGGAAACCGCCGCAAAGAGGCGATGCCGGCGTCGGTTCCAGCGGTGACCGGGGCTTCCGGTTCCGCCGTGCCGACCACCGAAGACCAGGCGGCCAAGCTTGCGCTGGCCATGGTCGCCAGGGCGCAGGCCGCGCTGCTCGAACGCTCGCAATGGGTCGGCCGGTCATTTGCAGACAAGGCGCGCGCGATGCATCTGGGCGACGAACCCGAAGCGCCGATCCATGGCCAGACGACCGTCGAACAGGCTCGCGCGCTGATCGACGAAGGCGTGCCCGTCGCGCCGCTGATCATCCCCGTCGCCGCCCCCGACACGCTGAATTGACCCGACCGGGTGCACGCGATACCTGCGACCCGCCGCCCCGGTAGCTCAGCAGGACAGAGCAACGGTTTCCTAAACCGCAGGTCGGGAGTTCGAGTCTCTCCCGGGGCACCACATTCCCGAAATTTCCACTGCCAGTCGCAGCATCGGCAGCGTCATCGATAAGGCGATAGCCGCCGGGGATAGGCCAAACCAAAATTCAAACATCACGCGCCGCGCAGGATATTGGCTCGGTGAAAGAGACTCGGGTGTCCGGAAAGGCGTGAAAGATTGAGCTGGTTAGGAGAATGAAAGTCACGAATGTAAGGGTGAGGGTGGTAGAACCATGATCGCGAAGCAAGTTGCGCATATCATTGCAGATTATGTCGTATTTCTTGAACTGACCGATGAGGGCGAGCTCAATCTCGATACGGCCGTTCAAATGATGGAGGTCCTAGCCGGACAGCTCTAGGAGCTTGATAAGGGGTTTCTTCGGGAATTAGTCGACGCCTTTGCGGTGATCAGCGAAGAGTATAGCGGCGAAGCCAAAGAGGTGGTGCAGAACATTGCGCATAATTTCTACCTTGAGGAGGCGTTGGCAGCCGATGACCCCGTCAGGCTAGCCGAGTTGGACGCGTTACGCGAAGCGCGGGAGTGAGGGGCGCAGCGTCGGCAAGGCTAATGGGAGGGAAGCGCATACCCAGGGACCCATGCCTCCCTGACCGTGGCGCCTGACAGAAAGTAACCGACGAACCGATCGCGTCGTCTCCTGCCCACGGGAACACGACCGTGCCGACATCGCCATGTCCGCCGCGTCGGCACGGGTCGATAACGATCAACGTGCCGAAATTGCTCGCTTGTGGTGTGCTTTGCGCCGCTCTATAGGCCGCGGCGTGGAAAGGCGGTGTCCGCCGGCTCGGGTTGGCGGGGAACCGGGACGGAGAGTGGGATGGCGACGGCTTTGGATCATATGCAGCAATCTGAACGGGATCATGCGCCGGCGAATGACGCGGCGGCGCAGGGGTATCGGCCCAGCGCCGACGAGCCGTTCATGAACCCCCGGCAGCTCGACTATTTCCGGCAGAAGCTGCTGGACTGGAAGGACGCCATTCACCGCGAGGCGCAGGGTACCCTGTCGCAGCTCCAGTCGGAGCCGCTGCGCGAGGCCGACCTGACCGATCGCGCGTCGAGCGAGACCGACTGGTCGATCGAACTGCGCACCCGCGACCGCCAGCGCAAGCTGATCTCAAAGATCGACGCGGCGCTGCGTCGCATCGACGACGGCGAATATGGCTATTGCGAGGTGACCGGCGAGCCGATCTCGCTGGCCAGGCTGGAGGCCCGTCCGATCGCAACGATGACGGTCGAAGCGCAGGAGCGCCATGAACGCAACGAGAAAATCTCGCGCGACGAATAGTCGTTTAACCGCTTGATGCGTTTGTGGTAGATATCCGCGGACTAGTCTCGGCAGGCAGAGCAGGCGATGGAACAGGACAAGACGCGCGCAAGGAGTGAGGCAGCGGCCTCCAGTCGCCAGGTGCGATCGGCGCCGCGCGAGACCGCTTCGCTCAGCGCGAAGTTGCGGGTCGAGGGCGGGCGCGCGGTCACGACCCGGGTCCGCAATCTTTCGACCGGCGGGATCATGGCCGATTATGCCGCGCCGCTGATCGCGGGTACGCCCGTTGAAATCGATCTGCGTGGGCTTGGCCTCGTATCGGGGACGATCGCGTGGTCCACCGACGGCCGCATCGGAATTTCGTTCGATCGCCCGGTCGATCCCAGCCTCGCGCGGCGTCAGTCGTCGCGTCCGGCGCGCGGGTCGGCCTATGGCGAAGCAGGCGTCGCACACGGCTGAGCGACGTCGCGCGACCGTGAGATCCGCCGCTCATCGTGGATCCGGCGCTTAACGAGCGAGCGATGCAAACCGCTCGATTTGAGAAATGTCCGGGCGAGCGCGTTTGCAGCCCGCCCGGTGTGGGTGTGGCTCAGCCGGCGGTCATCTCTTCCTTGACGCGGAGCTTGCGGCGCTTCAGATCGCGCAACACCGCCTGGTCGGGCAGCGGACGGAGCGATTCGTCCTGAATCCGACGGTCGAGTGTGGCGTGCTTGCTCTGCAAAGCCTCGAAATGGGCGTCCTGCATTGGCCTTTTCCTCCTTCGTTTGGGGATGAGGGTCGGCAAGTAAATCATGAACGGGCGGGTTTGTCGCCCACCACTTTGCCGCTATTCGATGGGCGGAGCGGAATTTGCTGCGGCGCGTGGCGACTGCCGGTGTTTCGGCGCCGATGCGGGCACCGGTGGCGGCAGGGGCGGGGGCGCGGACGTCGTGGAGGTTCGATCATTGGACGATACGGAACTTCGCCAACGTCTTGAAATCCTTCGGGTCGAGCATCGTGACCTCGACGCGGCAATCGAGGCGCTGCGGGCCGCTGGCTCCCAGGACCAGCTCCAGCTCGCGCGGCTGAAAAAGCGCAAGCTTCGCCTGAAGGACGAAATCGCGCTGATCGAGGACTGGCTGCTGCCGGATATCATCGCCTGAACCCGGCGGCCCGCGAGGCGCGCCAGTTATGCACAGCTTGTTGATCCGGCCGCAAAAACGAATGTTCCGGCGAACGGCAAGCTGTGGCAATCATGCGCGATGGACGAAAGCCCCTATCCGGCCCGCCTCGAACCCAGGCTGATCGACGCGCTGTATGTCGAAGCGATGCTTCTTGCGGACGAAGCGCGCGGCTATTTCGACGAGGTCGGGCGGGGCCAGCGCGATACGCTCGATCCGCTGACCAAGGTTGCCTTTTCATGCGAGTCGCTCAAGGTGACGACGCGGCTGATGCACGTTATCGCCTGGCTGCTGACCCAGCGGGCGGTCATGGCCGGCGAAATCCCCCGCCGTGATGCGATGGACCCCTCGCGGCGGCTGGGTGAGGCCCCCACAAGCGATATGAGCGTCGTCGAGCGCATGCCCAGTGTGGCGCGTGACCTGATCGCGGCCAGCGCGGAGCTGCATCGTCGCGTCGCCCGGCTTGACGTCGCACAGGCCGAACCCGCGGTCGCGGGCAGCCCGGCACGGGCCATGATGGAAAGGTTGCGGCGCGCGATCTGATCGCGCGGCGTGCCGGCGGGGTCAGCCGCCGATCTGGAGCCGGGTGCGCGCCGCCTGGTATTCGCTGGCCAGTCGGTCGACGCGATCCGCCACCGTTTCGACCGCGGTGACTGCGCCGATTCCCTGGCCCGACCCCCAGATGTCGCGCCACGCCTTGACCTTCTGGTTGCCGCCCGATCCGAAGTTCATCGCACTCGGATCGCTCTCCGGCAGATTGTCCGGGTCGAGCCCTGCGGCCTCGATCGATCCGCGCAGATAATTGCCGTGCACGCCGGTGAACAGATTGGTGTAGACGATGTCGCTCGCGCCGCCCGCGACGATCGCATTCTTGTACGCGGCGTCGGCATTGGCTTCGACCGTCGCGATGAACGGCGACCCGATATAGGCGAGGTCGGCACCCGCCGCCTGCGCGGCCAGCACCGCGCCGCCATTAGCGATCGCGCCCGATAGGGCGATCGGTCCGTCGAACCAGCCGCGAACCTCCTGGGTGAAGGCGAACGGGTTGAGTAGCCCTGCATGGCCGCCCGCACCCGCGCAGACGAGGATGAGGCCGTCCGCACCCTTTTCGACCGCCTTGCGGGCAAAGCGGTCGTTGATCACGTCGTGGAGCGTAATGCCGCCCCAGCCGTGGACGGCGGTGTTCAACTCTTCGCGCGCGCCGAGCGAGGTGATCACGATCGGCACCTGCCACTTGGCGCAGGTCATCAGGTCCGCTTCGAGCCGGTCGTTCGATTTGTGGACGATCTGGTTGACCGCAAAGGGGGCGGCGGGGCGGTCCGGGTTGTCCCGGTTCCAGGCCGCCAGTTCCTCGGTGATCTGGTGCAGCCATTCGTCCAGCAGCGATTGCGGACGGGCGTTCAGCGCCGGAAAGGACCCGACGATCCCCGCCTTGCACTGCGCGATGACGAGCTCGGGAACCGAGATGATGAACAGCGGCGAGCCGATGACGGGAAGCCGGAGGCGATCGAAGAGCTGGGGAAGGGCCATCCCCGTTTCATAGCGCAACCGGAATAGCTGTCCAGTTCGCTACGGAAAGCACGATGTCCGGCGTCGCCGGTCAGTCGACTCGCTTCAACGTGCGGGCGTAATTGGCGCTGCGGTGCACGTAATGCTGCGCGGAAAGGCGCAGCATCGCGCGTGCCCCGTCATCCAGCGTGCGGATGGCACGGGCGGGGCTGCCGAC
>NZ_LSKG01000133.1:0-621 GCF_001557005.1 Sphingomonas sp. CCH15-F11
CGTCGGCAGCGCGCGTGCCGACGACATCACCCCGTCGAGCTGGCGTCCGCCATGGTTCGACACGACGATCGCGTCGGCACCCAGCGCAGCCGCCTCGCGCGCGTCGTCGGGGTCCAGGATGCCCTTGATGACCAGCGGGCCGTCCCACAGCGCGCGAATCCAGTCGAGGTCGCGCCACTGGATCGACGGATCGAAATTGGCCCCCAGCCAGCCGATATAGTCGTTGAGCCCGCTGTTGCGGCCAAGCACCGCCGCCAGGTTGCCCAGCGTATGCGGCCGTCCCATGACGCCCACATCCCAGGCCCAGCCGGGCTTGCCCATCGCCTGCACCACGCGCCGAACCGCTGCGTTCGGGCCCGACATGCCCGAATGCGCGTCGCGATAGCGCGCGCCGGGCACGGGCATGTCGACGGTGAACACCAGCGCCTTCGCCCCCGCCGCCTTGGCGCGCGCGATCAGGTCGCGCATGAATGCGCGGTCGCGGATCACGTAGAGCTGGAACCAGAAGCGGTCGGGCGCGGCGGCGGCGACGTCCTCGATCCCGCAGATCGACACGGTCGACAGGCACGTCGGGATGCCCGCGCGCGTGGCGGCGCGTGCGGCCTGCACCTCGCCCCGCCG
>NZ_LSKG01000134.1:0-111833 GCF_001557005.1 Sphingomonas sp. CCH15-F11
CGAGGCGCGCGAGCGCACGATCGAACCGGAGCCGGTCGCGCCACCGCCGACCGAAATGCCCTTCGACGAGGCGGTCGAAGCGATCATCGACCCGGTGCTCGTCGTCGTCGACAATCGCGTCGTCCACGCCAATGACGGCGCGCGCACGCTGCTCGGCCGCCACATCATGGGCGAGGATGTCCGCCTGGCGATCCGCCATCCCGCCGCCGCCGAACGCCTGCTGAGCGGCAGCGAGCCGCCGAGCGAGCCGATCCACCTGGTCGGGCTGGGTACGCGGGACCAGCGCTGGGAGATGCGGGTGCGCGTCATCGCCAGCGGCGCCCGCATCGTCCACCTGATCGACCGGACGGGCAGCTACGCGACGGAGAAGATTCGCGTCGATTTCGTCGCCAACGCCAGCCACGAGCTGCGCACCCCGCTCGCCTCGCTGCTCGGCTTCATCGAGACGCTGCAGGACGAGGCCGGCGAGGACGCGGAAACGCGCGCGCGTTTCCTTAAGGTGATGCAGGCCGAAGCGGTGCGGATGCGACGACTGGTCGACGACCTGATGAGCCTGTCGCGGATCGAGGCCGAAAAATATCGCGAGCCCGACCAGCAGGTCGACCTGCGCGCCTTGATCGAGGAAGTGCGCGAGGCGCTGGCTGCGACCAATGACGAACGCGGCGGCGACCTGATCACCGAGCTGCGCGACGCGCCGCCGGTCAAGGGCGATCGCGCGCAGTTGAGCCAGGTGCTCTACAACCTGATCGGCAACGCGATGAAATATGGTCGGCCCGGTACCCCGGTGACGATCGCGCTTCGCCACGACGGGGGACCGATGGTCCGGCTGGCGGTGGCGGACGAGGGCGAGGGGATCGCGCCCGAACACCTGCCGCGCCTGACCGAGCGCTTCTATCGCGTTGATTCGGGGCGTAGCCGTGCGGCCGGCGGCACCGGGCTGGGGCTGTCGATCGTCAAGCATATCGTCGAACGCCATCGCGGGCGCATGGATATCGCGAGCACGCCGGGCGTCGGCACGGTTGTTACGGTGCTGTTGCCATCGTCGCAGCTGTCATCAAGCCGTAACGTCGCTGCAACACAGGCACCATGACGCGATGCTAGCCGCCGGCCGGGGGCCGAACCGGCATCAGCGATGGAGATACTCATGACCAGCCGTCTGGCGATTGTCGCGGCATCCTCCCTTCTGCTCGTTTCCTGCGATCAGGGGGCGGCACGCGACCAGATCAAGGTCGTCGGGTCGTCGACGGTCTATCCCTTCACCACGATCGTCGCCGAGCAGCTCGTCAACAACAATCCCAACCTGAAGGCCCCGGTGATCGAATCGACCGGTACCGGCGCGGGCATCAAACTGTTCTGCGCAGGCGTCGGATCGCAGCACCCCGACATTCTCAACGCCTCGCGGCGCCTTTATGCCTCGGAGCTTCAGAACTGCACGGAAAATGGCGTGACCGGCGTGATGGAGGTGCAGGTCGGCACCGACGGCGTGGCGCTCGCCGAATCGCTCCAGGGGCCGAAGCTGTCGCTGACCAAGAAGGACATCTATCTGGCGCTCGCCGCCAACCCGATGGGCCAGCCCAACACGCGGCGCACCTGGCGCGACGTCAATCCCGCGCTGCCGGCGCTGCCGATTCAGGTGTTCGGCCCCCCATCCACCAGCGGCACGCGCGACGCGTTCGTCGAGCTGATCCTGGCTCCGGGGTGCGAGGAAGCCTATCCGGAGGCCGCCGCGATCAAGAAGGGGCCGGACCCTGACCGCTATGCCAATGTCTGCACGCGCATCCGCGACGACGCGGCCTATGTCGACAAGGGGGAGAACGACAATCTGATCGTCCAGAACCTGTCGACCAACCCCAACGCGATCGGCATTTTCGGCTTCAGCTATCTGGAGGAGAATGACGACCGGCTGCGCGGCGTGCCGATCGACGGGGTCGAGCCGAGCTATCAGACGATCGCGACCAACCGGTATCCGGGCGCGCGTCCGTTGTTCATCTATGTCAAGAAACAGCATATCCGCCCGATCCCAGGCATGCGCGCGTTCCTGGAGGCCTATGCGAACGCGTGGGCGCCGGACGGCCCGCTGGTCAAGCGCGGCATGATCGCGGCGTCGACGAATGTCCGCTTCAACTCGAAGAACATCATCGACAACGAAATCACCCTCAAGCCCGAGGACCTGAACTGATCGTGCCGCCCGCCCGCCTCACCGCGACGGCCGCCGCCGCATCCGGCGTCCGCCCCGACACGAAGACCCGTCGTTCGTGAACATCTTCGTCCTGTTGTTCCTGATTCTGGGCATGGGCCTGATCGGCTGGCTGGTGGCGCGCGCGCGCGCCGCCGGTTTCGATGCCGGTGCCGCGAAACGGTTGCACTCGCTGCCGTCGCAGCATGGCTGGTACATGGCGATGTGGACCGTCCTGCCCGGGCTGATCTTCCTCGCGGTGTGGAACATCCTCTCGCCCGCGCTGGTGCAGAGCGCGGTCATCGCCAGCCCGGCCGCCGCCGGCCTGCCCGCGATCGATTTCGAGCGCGCGGCGGTGATCGCCGAAGCGCGCAACCTGGCCAACGGCACCGCCTATGGCGCCTTCAACCCGCTGGCGGAGACGCTAGCGCCGATCTATGCCGACGCACAGGCACGCTATGGCTGGATCGGCACCGCGGTCGCGCTGCTGCTGACCTTTGCCGGCGGCGCCTTTGCCTATACGCGCGTCCAGCCGCAGTTCCGCGCGCGCACGCGCGTTGAGAACACGGTGATGCTGGCGCTGCTCGTCGCATCGCTGATCGCGATCCTGACGACGGTCGGCATCTTCGTCTCGCTCCTGTTCGAAAGCGCGCGCTTCTTCGCGATCGTGCCGGTCACCGATTTCCTGTTCGGCACGCGCTGGAGCCCGCAGGTGATCAGTGCCACCGATCCGGGCGAGACGCTGGGCGCGGTGCCGCTGTTCTGGGGCACCTTCTTCATCGGCGCGGTCATCGCGATGCTGGTGGCGATCCCGTTCGGGCTGATGAGCGCGATCTATCTCACCCAATATGCCGCGCCGCGCGTGCGCGCGTGGATGAAGCCGATCCTGGAAATCCTCGCCGGCGTGCCGACCGTCGTCTACGGCTATTTCGCCGCGCTGACCGTCGCGCCGCTGGTTCGCGATTTCGCCGTTGCGATCGGCTTTACCTATGCCAGTTCGGAAAGCGCGCTCGCCGCCGGGCTGGTCATGGGGGTGATGATCATCCCGTTCGTGTCGTCGATGGCCGACGATTCGATCGCCGCGGTGCCGACCGCGATGCGCGACGGGTCGCTGGCGATGGGCGCGACAACGTCGGAAACGATCAGCCGCGTGCTGTTGCCCGCCGCGCTGCCGGGCGTGGTCGCCGGCATCCTGCTGGCGGTCAGCCGCGCGATCGGTGAGACGATGATCGTCGTGATGGCCGCATCGGGCGCGGCGACGATCACGCTCAATCCGTTCGAAAGCGCAACCACCGTCACCAAGCAGATCGTCGACCTGCTGACCGGCGAGGCCGAGTTCGACAGCCCGAAGACGCTCGCCGCCTTCGCGCTCGGCCTGACGCTGTTCGTCATCACCTTCCTGCTCAACATCGTCGCGCTGCGCGTCGTGAAACGGTATCGCGAGGCTTATGAGTAAGTCGATCGTCGCCCCCGTGCCGACCGGCACCGCCGAACCCGCGATCCGCGCGCCGACCGACTGGACGACGTCGGCGATGCAGAAGCGCATCCGCAGCCGCTATGCCGCAGAGCGCCGCTTCCGCCTGCTCGGGCTGGCGGCGGTGACCCTCTCCGCCGGATTCCTCGCCTTCCTGCTGATCACCATGCTGATGAACGGCATCGGCGGCTTTTCGCGGGTCGAGGTGGCGCTTCCCCTCGACCTCGCCGCCGCCGAGCTGAAGGTCACCGCCGACCGCCTCGATGACAAGGGCGCAGACCTCGCGCTTGCCGGCGCGGGGATCGAGGATGCGACCGCCAACGCCGCGGTCAAGGCATTCGGTCCGGCGGGGCTCGACATCATTTCGCCCACCGCCTGGCTGGAGGTACGCGAGGCGGTGAAGCGCGATCCGACGCTGCTGTCGCGCAAGGCGGCGGTCGACGTACCCGTCGCCTCACCGATCGCCGAGGCCGCCAGCGGGCAGGGCACGCCGGAGGCCGAGGCGCTGGTCGCGACGCTCGAACAGCGCGGCGTGCTGACCCGCGGGTTCAACTCGACCTTCCTGACCCAGGCCGACTCGACCGACCCGACCGCCGTCGGCATCTGGGGCGCGCTCAAGGGGTCGCTGCTGACCATGATCGTCACGCTGCTGATCGCCTTTCCGATCGGCGTGCTGTCCGCGATCTACCTCGAGGAATACGCGCCCAAGAACCGCTGGACCGACCTGATCGAGGTGTCGATCAACAATCTTGCCGCGGTGCCCTCGATCATCTTCGGCCTGCTCGGCCTGGCGGTGTTCCTCGGCACGCTCCACCTGCCGCGCTCGGCCCCGATCGTCGGCGGGCTGACGCTCGCACTGATGATCATGCCGGTGATCGTCATCGCCGGGCGCAATGCGATCAAGGGCGTGCCGCCGTCGATCCGCGACGCCGCGCTCGGCATCGGCGCCAGCCGCATCCAGGTGGTGTTCCACCATGTCCTGCCGCTCGCGCTGCCCGGCATCCTGACCGGCACGATCATCGGCATGGCGCGCGCGCTGGGCGAAAGCGCGCCGCTGTTGATGATCGGAATGCGCGCCTTCATCTCGCAGCCGCCGGGCGGCTTCACCGATCCCGCGACCGTGCTGCCGGTCCAGATCTTCCTGTGGTCGGACCAGATCAGCCGCGGCTTCGTCGAAAAGACCAGCGCCGCCATCCTGGTGCTGCTGGTCTTCCTGCTCGCGATGAACGCGATCGCCATCTACCTCCGCAACCGATTCGAGACCCGCTGGTAATGAATGAACTCGCCACCCCGCTCGCCGCGCCAGCGCTGCGCAACGCGCCGCACACCAAGATGGCGGCGCGCGACGTCAACGTCCATTACGGGTCGACCCACGCGATCAAGGGCGTGTCGATCGACATCGACATGGAGAATGTGACCGCGTTCATCGGCCCGTCGGGCTGCGGCAAGTCGACCTTTCTGCGCTGCCTCAACCGCATGAACGACACGATCCCGATCGCGCGGGTCGACGGCGAGATCACGCTGGAGGGCGAGAACATCTATTCCCCCGCGATGGACGTGGTGCAACTGCGCGCGCGTGTCGGCATGGTGTTCCAGAAGCCCAACCCGTTCCCGAAGTCGATTTATGAGAACATCGCCTATGGCCCGCGCATCCACGGCCTGGCCCCGGGCAAGGCCGACATGGACCGCATCGTCGAACAGTCGCTGCGTCGCGCGGGGTTGTGGGACGAGGTCAAGGACCGGCTGAACGACAGCGGCACCGCGCTGTCGGGCGGCCAGCAGCAGCGGCTGTGCATCGCGCGCGCCATCGCGGTCGATCCCGAAGTCATCCTGATGGACGAGCCCTGTTCGGCGCTCGACCCGATCGCCACCGCCAAGATCGAGGAGCTGATCCACGAGCTGCGCGGAAAGTACGCGATCGTCATCGTGACGCACAACATGCAGCAGGCCGCGCGGGTGTCGCAGCGGACCGCCTTCTTTCACCTCGGCAACCTCGTCGAATACGGCGTGACGTCGGAAATCTTCACCAATCCTCGCGAAGAGCGGACCAAGGATTATATCACTGGCCGTTATGGCTAAGGCGGGGTTGCGTAGCGTGAGCGAGCATACGGTCAAGATTTTCGACGACGAGCTGGGCGAGCTGCGCGGGCTGGTCGCGCAGATGGGCGGGCTGGCCGAAGCCGCGATCGGCGCGGCGATGGAGGCACTGGTCCAGCACGACGCCGCCGCCGCGCAGCGCGTCGTCGACGGCGACAAGCGCATCGACGCGCTCGAGCACGAGATCGAGCGGCTGGTGATCCGTCTGATCGCGCTGCGCGCGCCGATGGCCGACGACCTGCGCGAGATCGTGGCGGCGATGAAGATCGCGGGGGTCATGGAGCGGGTCGGCGACCATGCCAAGAACATCGCCAAGCGCGTGACCGCGATGGAGGACAACCGCCATATCGAGCCGCTGTCGGTGCTGCCGGCGATGGCGATCCTGGCGAGCGAGATGCTGCATGACGTGCTCGACGCCTTTGCCGCGCGCGATGCGCAAGCCGCGATGGATGTCTGCGAGCGCGACCGCGCGGTCGACGATTTCTACAACAGCATCTTCCGCGCGCTCGTCACCTTCATGATGGAAAATCCAAAGAGCATCAGCCAGGCCGCGCACCTGCTGTTCATCGCCAAGAATCTGGAACGGATCGGCGATCAGGCGACCAACGTTGCCGAGATGGTCTATTATGCGGCGACCGGCGATCACATGGCCGAACGCGAGCGCATCGAGACGGTCGCCGATCAGTGAGCACGACCGAAGGACAAGGGTGGAACATATGGCGCGGGTGAAGATGCTGCTGGTCGAGGACGACGCGGCGCTGGCCGAGCTGCTGATCTGGCATTTCAAGCGGGAAGATTTCGAGGTCAAGCAGACCCCCGACGGCGAGGAAGCCCTGCTGCTCGCCAAGGAAGCGACGCCCGATATCGTGCTGCTCGACTGGATGGTCGAAGGGCTTTCGGGCATCGAGGTCTGCCGCCGGCTGCGCCGGATGCCGGAGACCGCCAATGTCCCGATCATCATGCTGACCGCGCGCGGCGAAGAGGAGGACCGGGTCCGTGGCCTCGAAACCGGCGCGGACGATTACGTCACCAAGCCGTTTTCGCCGCGCGAGCTGGTCGCGCGCGTCGGCGCGGTGCTGCGTCGCGTCCGTCCCGCGCTGGCGGGCGAGCAGCTGACCTATGCCGATATCGAGATGGACACGGTCGGCCATAAGGTCCGGCGCGGCGGCGAAGTCGTGCCGCTCGGCCCCACCGAATTCCGGTTGCTCAAGCATTTCCTCGAGCATCCCGGCTGGGTGTTCAGCCGCGAACGCCTGCTCGACGCGGTCTGGGGGCATGACAGCGACATCGAAAGCCGCACCGTCGACGTGCATATCCGCCGACTGCGCAAGGCGATCAACCGCGGCAACCGGCCCGACATCATCCGCACCGTCCGCTCCGCTGGCTACGCGCTCGATTCGGGCGCCTGAGCGCCAGCAGGTGCCGCTGGGTCGGGCGTCGGAAGCACCAAACCCGCTCATCCTGAGTAGGGGCTGAGCTTGGCGAAGCCTGTCCTGAGCGCCTGTCTTGGCAGGCAGTCGAAGGGCTCAGCGGCTACCCAGGGTGAGCGGGTCAATGGAGTGCGATCAGACCATGAGGGATAAAATTCCCGCGAGGATCGTTCCTTTGCATGCGTGCGCTTGATTGCGCGCCCGTATGCGTAGGAGGAACACCATGAAACTCATCGCCCTTGCCGCGGCGCTTGCGGTCAGTGCGCCCGCGTTGGCGCAGACCATGCCGCAGACCCCCACCCAGCAGCCGACGACACCGACTGCCCCCGCTCCAGACGCGGGGATGACCGCGCCCGCGCAGCAGCCGATGGCCCAGCAGCCCATGAGCGGCCCGACCGCATCAACATCGCCGATGACGCCCGCACCCGCCGCCGATGCGGCCGATCCGGCAGGCGGCTATATGCCGTCCGGCCCGGCGCTGCAGGGCACGCCGCAACCGGGCGCGAAGGTGATCGTGCAGCAGTCGGTCAGCCCCGACCAGGCGTTCCCCGCGCCCGCCCCGATGGAGAAATATCCGCTGTGCAAGCGCGGCCAGTACGACAATTGCCGCCAGCGTGGCGGCTGATTGCCGGCCCCGGATGCGTGGTTCGGATGCACGGCCCGGATGCCGGGCCGTGCATCCCGTAACGGATTTGACGAACCGCCTGCCTCACGTCACCACTCGCGCCAACTGAACTGCGCGAGAGGACGACGCCCATGACCATCCGTTTCGACAATCAGGTTGCCATCGTCACTGGTGCGGGCGGCGGCCTGGGGCGCGCCTATGCGCTCGAACTGGCGCGGCGCGGCGCGAAGGTGGTCGTCAACGATCTCGGCGTGGCGCGCGACGGCACCGGGCACAGCGACGCCGCGCTGAAGGTGGTTGAGGAGATCGTCGCGCTGGGCGGCGAAGCGATCGCGAACGCGGGCAGCGTCACCGATTACGCCCAGATGGCCGCGATGGTCGCCGAAACCTGCGACCGCTGGGGCGGCGTCCACATCCTGATCAACAACGCCGGCGTCTTGCGCGACAAGAGCTTCGCCAAGATGGAGCCGGCCGATTTTCGCTTCGTCGTCGACGTGCACCTGAACGGTTCGGCGCATTGCACCAAGGCGGTGTGGGAAACGATGCGCGCGCAGAATTACGGCCGCATCCTGATGACCGCGTCGTCGACCGGCCTGTTCGGCAATTTCGGCCAGGCGAATTACGGCGCCGCCAAGCTCGGCCTCGCCGGCCTGACCAAGACGCTCTATCTCGAAGGGGCGAAGAACAACATCCGCGTCAACACGATCGCGCCCGTCGCGGGCACGCGCATGACCGAGGACATCTTCCCCGAAGCCGCATTCGACGCGTTCAACCCCGACGCCGTCGTCCCCGCCGCGCTCTATCTGGTCAGCCAGGATGCGCCAACCAACGCGATCGTCGGCGCCGGCGCTGGCGTGTTCCAGGCGAGCTATGTCACGCTCACCCGCGGCATCAGGCTGGCGGGCGAAGATCTGACCCCCGAGGGCGTCGCCGCGCATTGGGCTGCGATAACCGACCGCACGGGCGAGATCGTGCCCCAGTCGGGCAGCGAGCAGGCGCAGTCGATCTTCGCGCGGCTGGCGGGCAATTGAGGGTCCGGCCAGGAAAAAAAGCCCGGCCACCTTCTCCTCGTCACCCCGGCCTTGTGCCGGGGGGCGACAGAAGAACTTGGCTGAAGTTCGTGAAAGCCTCCATTTTCCGCTTAGACTCAGCATATGCGACCAAAACCTTCGCTCGCACGAGCTGTATTGCTTGATTAAGACACCTCTGGCATGATCGCTTCCGCACACGAAGGAGGAGGAGGCCATGTACAGCGAGTCCGATCTGGACAATGCCGTGGAGGCGGGGGTGGTCCCGCGCGAAATGGCGACCGCGTTTCGCAACCATGTCGCGTCGCTGCGGTTGGCGCCGACCGTCGATGAAGAACATTTCCGGCTGCTGACCGGTTTCAACGATATCTTCGTCGCCATCGCCCTCGTGCTGGTCCTGTTCGCGATCGGCCAGGTCGGTCAGTCGATCACGCCGGCGCTCGGCGGGGTCGGCGTGGCGGGCGCGGCGTGGTTCCTGGCCGAATATTTCACGCGCAAACGGCGCATGGCGCTGCCCAGCATTCTGCTGCTGCTCGCCTTTGCCGGCGGGGTCGGCGGTGCGCTGGTCGGCGCGCTGGCCACGCTCAACCCCGACCTGCCCGACCGCCTCGACGCGGCGATCGGGGCGGGCATCGCGCTGATCACGGCTGGTGCGACCTACATCCATTGGCGGCGCTTCATGGTGCCGATCACGGTCGCCGCCGGTGCGGTCGCGCTGGCCGCCACCGCGATCGGGCTGGTTTTCTCGGCATTTCCGGACATGGGCGCGCGCGCCTGGCCGCTCGTCCTGATCGGCGGCCTTGCGATCTTCGCGCTGGCGATGCGCTGGGACATGAGCGACCGCGAACGCCGCACCCGCCGTTCCGACGTCGCGTTCTGGCTGCATCTCGCCGCCGCGCCGATGATCGCGCATCCGATCTTCCAGATGCTGGGCGTGTTCGACGGCGATGTCGGCGTGCCCGTCGCCATGATCGTGTTCGCGCTCTACATCCTGTTCGCGATCGTCGCGCTCGCCGTCGACCGCCGCGCGCTGCTCGTCTCGTCGCTCGCCTATGTGCTGTATGCGCTCTACGCGTTGTTCCGCAGCGCGGGCGCGGTCGAGCTGGGTACCGCGTTCACCGGGCTGGTGATCGGGTCGGCGCTGCTCACCCTGTCCGCATTCTGGCAGCCGATGCGGCGGCTGGTGGTCGCCCGGCTGGGCAGCCTGAGCCACACCCTGCCACCCACCCAGATGCCGGCGCGCGCCTGAACGCGCGATCATCGGGTGCTGCTCGCGGGCTGATCGGCGACGTGCCGGTCAGCCCGCGACCAGTTTGACCAGTCGCCGCTCGATCGGTGCCAGCACCGGGCCCAGTTCGTGCCCGCGCTTCAGCACCGCGCCACCTTCGGCGATCAGCGCCCATTGTCCCTGGCGCTGGCGCAGCGCCGGGCGCTTCTCGATCCGGAATTCAGGGCGTTCGGCGGCGCGGCGAAAGGCGGCGAACATCGCCACCTCCGCATCGAGCCGCATCGCATAGTCGCGCCAATGGCCGGCCGCGACCATCCGACCATAGAGATCGAGGATGCGGGCAAGCTCGGCGCGTTCGAACCCGACCTGCCCGGGCACCCGCGCGGCGGGAAACGGCGTGACGATTCCCATCAGCCGTGGTCGCGCCGCTCCGCCTGGCCGCGTTCGGCCATCGCTTCGTCCAGCCGCTTGCGCAGCGTCTCGATCTCGCAGCGCAACAGTTCCAGCTTTTGCGTCTGGGGATCGTACATCTCACTGCACGGCGTGCCGTACGGCATGAAGTCGCGCTGATAGGTCGCCGCTTCGACCAGGGTCGGCTTGGCCGGAATGCCGACCATCGTCGCGCCTTCGGGCACGTCCTTGGTCACGACCGCATTGGCCCCGATCCGCGCGCGCGCGCCGACCGTGATCGGCCCCAGGACCTGTGCGCCCGCCCCGATGATCGCGCCGTCGAGGATCGTCGGATGGCGCTTGCCGCCCTCGCCGGCGACCGGGTTGGCACCGCCCAGGGTGACGTTCTGGTACATGGTGACATCGTCGCCGATCTCGGCGGTTTCGCCGATCACGCTGAACCCGTGGTCGATGAAGAAATTGCGGCCGATCGTCGCGCCGGGATGTATATCGATCGCGGTCAGAAAGCGGGAAAAATGATTGACCACCCGCGCCAGGAAAAACAGCCGAGCGCGATACAGGCGGTGCGCGACGCGGTGCAGCGCCATCGCCCACACGCCCGGATACAGCAGGATTTCGGCCCGGGATCGCGGCGCCGGATCGCGGGCCTTGATCGATTCCAGATACTCGCTCAACCGCCGCAACATGGCGCGTCCCCCTGTTCGATCCGCTAATTTAGGCGTGCAGTCGCCCGATTTCCAGACACATGGCGGCATGGCTTGCACGCACTAAACTCGATCTATGTTGTCGGGTATGGCAGTTTCGGGAAGAAGCGCACGGTTGGTGCCGGAAGGATGGCGGTGTTGATGGGATTTGACATTGCCGGCCTCCTTCCCTTCATCGCGGTCGGCTTTGCCGCGCAGATGGTCGACGGCGCGCTGGGCATGGCGTTCGGCGCGATTTCGACGACGCTGATGGTCAGCCTGCTCGGGGTGCCGCCGTCGCGCGCCTCTTCGGCCGTCCATCTGGTCGAAATGTTCACGACCGCCGCGTCGGGTATCAGCCACATCGTCCAGCGCAACGTCGACTGGCGCCTGTTTGCCCGGCTGGTCATTCCGGGCGTGGTGGGCGGGGTGATCGGCGCCTATGTGCTGGTCAAGGTCGGCTCGGGGGCGCGGCCGTTCGTCATGGCCTATCTTGCCGGGATCGGCCTCTACCTGATCTTCCGTGCCTTTGGCGCGCCGCCCCGGCCACGCCAGCCGCGCGTCATCGCGCCGCTCGGGCTGGTCGGCGGCTTTCTGGACGCGGCGGGCGGCGGCGGATGGGGGCCGGTGGTCACGTCCAACCTGCTGGTTCAGGGCGCGAGCCCGCGCATGACGATCGGCACCGTCAACACGGCGGAGTTCGTGCTCACCACCGCGATCTCGATCACCTTCCTGATCACGCTGGGGATCGAGGCGTTCACCCAGGCGACGATCGGCGTGATGATCGGCGGGATCGCGGCGGCGCCGCTGGGGGCGATGCTGGTCAAGCGCGTCCGCCCGCGCTTCCTGCTCGGGCTGGTCGGCGTCGTCCTGACCGCCACCAGTGCGCTCAGCCTCTACGCCGCCCTCGCCTGACCGATTCCGACGTTCAGACCGCGACGGCGTGAACCGTCGCGACCGCCTTCATGACGGAGGCGATGCGCACCGCATTCTGGATCGTCTCCGCGGTCGTGCCGGCGCGCTTCAGCACCTGCTCGTGCGCGTCGATGCACTTGCCGCAGCCGTTCATGGCACTGACCGCCAGGCTGAACAGCTCGAAATCGACCTTGTCGATCCCCGGCGCGCCGATGACGTTCATGCGCAGCCGCGCGGGCAGGTTGGCATATTCCTGGTTCCCGGCGAGGTGGGTGAACCGGTAATAGACGTTGTTCATCGCCATCACCGCCGCCGCGGCCCGCGCGGCATTGGCCGCCTCGGGGGTCAGCTTGCCGGCCGCCTCGGCCTCGGTCGCGTCGACCAGCGGCTTGTGTCCGCTGCCATGGGCGCAAGCCAGCAACAGGCCGTATTTCTTCTGATCGTCGAGCGTCGCCTCGTTCAGCAGGGATCCGACATTCAGGCGGATGTCCTTGGCGAAATCGGGCAGCGTCGCGGCAAAATCCTTGAGCGACATCGGTCAGTCTCCGGTCAAATGACTCCCGCGCCCGGCAACGTCGGTGCCGGGACGGGAAGCGGTAAGGGACGATAGCTGGAAAGGGTAAAGCAGGGCGCGACCCGGCGGGAGGGAGGAGGAGCCGGCCGGATCGCGCCCTTTGGCAGGGGCAGAAACGCTTACGCCGCGGGGCGCAGCAGTTCCTCGCCCTTGTTCCAGTTGCACGGACACAGTTCGTCGGTCTG
This sequence comes from Sphingomonas sp. CCH15-F11, assembly GCF_001557005.1. NCBI lineage: Bacteria > Pseudomonadati > Pseudomonadota > Alphaproteobacteria > Sphingomonadales > Sphingomonadaceae > Sphingomonas > Sphingomonas sp. CCH15-F11. The sequence continues at coordinate 12,827 of NZ_LSKG01000134.1, forward strand.
CAGCGCGTCGAGCACGCGCAGCGTTTCCTGCGGGTTGCGCCCGACGTTCAGGCCATTGACCGTCACGTGCTGGATGATGTTGTCCGGATCGATGATGAAGGTCGCGCGGAACGCGACATGCTCGTCCTTGTCGACGATGCCGAGCGCATCGGCAAGGACGCGGCCATTATCGGCGATCCACGGGAAATCGGCCTTGGCCAGATCCTCGTCCGAACGACGCCACGCAAAGTGGACATGCGCGGTGTCGGTCGACGCGCCGATCAGCACGGCGTCACGATCCTCGAAATCGGCCTTGAGGCCGGCATAGCCGACGATCTCGGTCGGGCATACGAATGTGAAGTCCTTCGGCCAGTAGAACAGCACCTTCCACTTGCCCGGAAAGGCGGTGGTGAGATCGATCGTCTCGCCCGCGGGCAGCGCGTCGGTGCCCTGCTGGACCGGCAAGATGAACTGCGGGAGCTTGTCGCCAACGGTCAACATCGAAAAATCCTCCAAAATAGTGATCCAGCGCGAATGACCGGCATCGCTTCGCTGCGTCGCCGCATTCATGCTGCATTGCGATATAGGTCACTCGGCTCAGTGTTCAAATCGTTTATTTTCTGGAGATTGATTGACGCAGGCGATAAACAGGTCGGCATGAGCACCTCCTATCTGCCGACGTTGAAACAGCTCCAATATCTGGTCGCATTGCGCGACGCGGGGCATTTCGGCCGTGCCGCCGAAACCTGCTTCGTCACGCAATCGACGCTGTCGGCCGGCATTCGGGAGCTGGAGACGCTGATCGGCATAGTGCTGGTCGAGCGCACGCGCCGGGTCGTGCGGTTCACCCCGCTGGGCGACGCGATCGTCGACAAGGCGCGCAAGGTGCTGCGCGAGGCGGAAGAACTGAGCGACATGGCGCGCGCGGCCGGCAAGCCATTGTCGGGCGACATGCGCATGAGCGTCATTCCCACGATCGCGCCGTTCATGCTGCCCCGCATCCTGCCGCGGCTGCGCGCCGACTATCCCGACCTCAAGCTGTTCCTGCGCGAGGAGCCGAGTGCGGCGGCGTGCGAGGGGCTGGCGCATGGCCGTACCGACTGCGTCCTGCTGGCGCTGCCCTATGTCTGCGGCGATGTCGAGGTCGCGCCGCTGTTCGACGACCATCTCTATGTCGCCTTTCCCGGCGGCGAACCGACGACGCCCACCGGGCCGGTGGTCGCGGAGGATATCGACGAGACCCGCCTCCTGCTGCTGGAGGACGGCCATTGCCTGAAAGATCATGCGCTGGCCGCGTGCAACCATCCCGAACTGCGCGGTCAGGCGACGATGCTCGGGACCTCGTTGCACACCATCGTCCAGATGGTCGACAATGGCCTGGGCGTCACGATGCTGCCCAAGATGGCGGTCGATGCCGGCATCCTGGCGCACACCCGCGTCGTTGCCCGGCCGCTCCATTCGGAGCGCGCGACCCGCAGCATCGCGCTGATCTGGCGCAGGGCGAGCCCGCGCGAGCGCGACTTTCGCCTGCTTGCCGGCGTGCTCGCCGCGCTGCGCTGAAACAAAAACCGGGTCGGGCGACGAAACCAACCCGCCTTTCGCCCGTATTTTCAAAGCGCGTCAAACGCGGTTCCCTTTTCAATCACCGAAACGTCCGGAGTATCGCCCATGAAACCCCTTTCAGCCTTTCTGACCCTGACCCTCGGCGGTGCGGCGCTGGTGTCGCTGCCCGCATCGGCACAGACGGGCACCACCCCCGCCACGACGCCCGCAGCCACCGCGCCAGCCACGGCGAACCCGACGGTCGGCGGTGCGGAAATGGTGCCGACCAAGACCATCGTCGAAAATGCGGCGGCTGCGAACAATCTGAAGACCCTGGTCTCCGCGGTGAAGGCGGCTGGCCTTGATGCGACGCTGTCGGGTCCGGGTCCCTTCACCGTGTTCGCGCCGACCGACAGCGCCTTTGCGCGTCTCGCGCCCGGCACCGTCGACACGCTGCTGAAGCCGGAGAACAAGCCCCTGCTCACCAAGGTACTGACCTATCACGTCATCGCGGGTGCGCTGGATGCACAGACGCTGGCGAAACAGCTGACCGAAGCTGGCGGCACGCTGACGCTGACCACGGTTGCCGGCGATCCGATCACGGCGAAGCTCGAGAACAACGCGGTCGTGCTCAACGACGTCAACGGCAACAAGAGCTATGTCACGCAGTATGACGTGAAGCAGGCCAATGGCATCGTCCATGTCGTGAACGGCGTGCTGATCCCGCGCCAGGATGCGCCGGCCGCCGCGCCTGCCGAAACCCCGGCCGAGTAATCGGTCGTCCGCGCCGCCCCGGCCCCAGTGGCCGGGCGGCGCGGCTCGTTACGCCGTTCGCCAGCGATCCGCAGCTTCCGCGTCGGCAACGCGCGCGGTCACCCAGTCGGCACGCTCCCCGCGCTGTTCGCGCTTCCAGAAGGGCGCGTCGGTCTTGAGCCGGTCGATCAGCATCGTGCACGCGGCCAGCGCGTCGCGGCGATGGGCGGCGGCACAGGCAACCAGCACGATCCGGTCGCCGGGAACCATCGTCCCCACCCGGTGCGTCACGCTGACCGCGGTGAGGCCGAAGCGCGCCGCCGCTTCCTCCGCGATCGCCGCCAGCACTTGCTCGGTCATCCCGGGATAATGTTCGAGCGTCAGCGCGGTCACGCCGTCGTCGGGGCGGACGATACCGGTAAAGCTTGCCACCGCACCGGCCCCGTTGCCCTCGACCTCCGCCAGCGTGGCAGCGACGTCGATCGCCGTCGTCATGACCGCGATCCGGATCATCCGCCGGTCACCGGGGGAAAGATCGCAACCTCGCGCGCGCCGGCGAGCGGCGTATCGAGCGCGGCGAATTTCTGGTCGATCGCGACACGCAGCCGGTCGCGGTCGGCGAACGCCGCGGCATGCGCTTCGGATTGTTTCGCCAGCCAGTCGATCAGCTGCACGGCGGTGGCGACCGCTTCAGGCGGCGTGACCTGCTCCTCGCCCGTGCCGATACGTTCGCGCACCCACGCGAAATAGAGAAGCCTGAGCGCCATTCAGCTGTCCATGTGCTTCAGGCCGACGCGCAGATAGTCCCAGCCCGTCACCAGCGTCAGCAGCGCCGCCAGCCACAGCGTGACGATGCCGACCGTCAGCACCCAGGCGAGGTGCGGGACCGCTCCCGCCAGCACCAGCGCCCCGAGCGCGATCAGCTGCAGCGTCGTTTTCCATTTGGCCAGCCGCGAGACCGGCACCGAAACGCTGAGCTGCGCCAGAAATTCGCGCAAGCCCGACACCATGATCTCGCGCAGCAGGATGATCAGCGCGGCGATGACGTGCACCCCCTGGATCCACGCGGTCGCGACCAGCATCAGCACGACCGCGGCGACCATGATCTTGTCGGCGATCGGATCGAGAAACACGCCCAGCTTCGACACCGTCCCCTGCGCGCGGGCGAGATAGCCGTCGAAATAATCGGTGATGCCCATCAGGCAGTAGAGCGCGAACGCCGCCGCATAGCCGCTCGTCCAGTCCGGCCACCACAGGCACCAGACCAGCAACGGCACGGCAAAGATGCGCGAGAGCGTCAGGATGTTGGGCAATGTCAGCATGTCGCCGCCTGTCCTAGTCGAAATCCCGCCAGCTGCCAGCCCATTGCGGCCTTTCCCCGCCCTCGGCTATGGCAAGGGCCGTTCCGGTATTTCAGCAGGTCGCACCAGACATGAACAACGCGCTCGGATTGCTCAAGGAGCGCCGTTTCCTGCCGCTTTTCATCACCCAGTTCCTCGGTGCCTTCAACGACAACCTGTTCAAGACCGCGATGGTCCTGTTTGCGACCTATCACATCTTCAACGATCCGGCGGTCGAATCCAATTTCAACGCGCTGGCGACGGGACTTGCGCTGCTGCCCTTCTTCGCGCTGTCGGCACTGTCGGGGCAGCTGGCCGATACGATGGACAAGGCGCGGATCATCCGGCTGGTGAAGACCGCGGAAATCGTGATCATGCTGTTCGGCGCGGCGGGCCTGATGCTGGCGCAGATGGGCCAGGTCACCGCGGGCCTCGTCATCATGCTGAGCGCGGTGCTGATGCTCGGCGTGCACTCGACATTCTTCGGCCCGATCAAATACGCGATCCTGCCCCAGCATCTGAAGGAGGACGAGGTGCTCGGCGGCACCGGCATGGTCGAGGCCGCGACCTATCTGTCGATCCTGATGGGGACGGTGATTGCGGGCTGGATCGCGGTCGAATGGGCGGCGGCGCTGGTGATCGTGGTGGCGCTGATCGGCTGGTGGGCGGGCCGGTTCGTGCCGCCCGCACCGCGCATGGGCCCGCCGCTCGCGCTCAACTACAATCCCTTCACCGCATCCTGGCGGCTGGTCTCCGCGACGATGCACATTCCGCGGCTTTTCCTCGCGATCTGCGCGATCAGCTTTTTCTGGGCGATCGGCGCGGTGCTGATCGTCATCTTCCCGCCGCTGGTCAAGAACGTGCTGACTGCCGACGAACGCGTCGCCAGCCTGACCATCGCCATCTTCTCGATCGGGGTGGCGGTCGGATCGGTGATCATCAACGCCATGCTGCGCGGTCGCATCTCCGCCAGATATTCGCCGGCATCGGTGCTGGTGATGGCCGTGTTCATCGTTGCCTTCTCGATCGAGTCGCGGATGTGGACCGCCGCCCCGGCGGGCACGCTCTATGGCATCGACGCCTTCATCCTGCAGCCCCAGGCGATGCTGGTGCTCGGCACGCTAGCGGCGATCGCGATCTTTGGCGGCATGTTCGTGGTGCCGCTCTATGCGTTCCTGACCACGACCGTGACCAAGGATCAGACCGCGCGCACCGTCGCCGCGAACAACGTCGTCAATTCAGGCGCGATGGTCGTGGGGGCGGCAACGGTCATCACCGCGACCACCGTGCTGAAGGTCACGCCGGAGGACATGCTGCTGATCGTCGCTGGAATGTGCCTGATTTCAGCGTGGATCGCGCAGAAACTGCACCGCGTGTGCGACTGAACGCCGCGCTGCGGGTCAGGCGATCATCGAATAGAAACAGATGAAAAAGGCGGTGAAGCTCATCACGAACAGTTTCAGGTCCTGATCATCGGCGTTCGACGCGCGCACCCGCGGGCGAACGAGCTTAAGCCGTGCGCGCAGCGGGTGGCGGGGCGCCGGGGCGAATGCGGTTTGCCCGCGTTGGATCAGGTGCGACATGGTACGAAGTTAACGCTTTGTTTACGATTTCGCGCCTGAAAAAATCATGGTTAACGACCGTCTCGAAACGGGACGCAGCCAGCGCGGGCACCGTGTCCGAGCCGGCCCATTCCTATCGGCGGAGCGTCTTGCTAGACCGTCGGCATGACCAATGATCGGATCGAGCGGATTGTCATCCTGGGCGGCGGGACCGCCGGGTGGATGACCGCGGCGGCACTCGGCCGCACCCTGGGCGCGACGGCCAGGGTGACGCTGCTCGAGTCGGAGGATATCGGCAGCGTCGGGGTTGGCGAGGCCACGATCCCGCCGATCCACTGGTTCAACGAGCTGGTCGGGATCGACGAAGCCACTTTCGTTGCGGAAACCAAGGCGAGCTTCAAGCTCGGCATCGAATTCGTCGACTGGACGCGGCCCGATCACCGCTACTTCCACCCCTTCGGCCAATATGGCGTGAACCTGCCCGGCGTCGCCTTTCACCATCGCTGGCTCAAGGCGCGGCGCGAGGGACTCGATATGCCGCTCGATGCGTTGTCGCTGCCCACCCAGCTGGCGTACGACAACCGCTTCGCCAAACCCGCATCGGATCCGCGCTCGATCCTGTCGACGCTGGGCTATGCCTATCATTTCGACGCCGCGCTCTACGCCCGCTATTTGCGCGGCCTTGCGGAGGCGCGCGGGGTCACGCGCGTCGAGGGCAAGCTTGCCCATGTCGAGCGCAATGGCGAAAGCGGCTTCGTCACCGCGCTCGTCACCGAACGCGGCGAGCGGCTGGACGGCGACCTGTTCATCGACTGCTCGGGCTTTCGTGCGCTGCTGATCGAGGGTGAGCTGGAGGCGGGCTATGACGATTGGTCGCACTGGCTGCCCTGCGACCGCGCGGTCGCCATGCCGTCCGCACGCGTGGCGGAAACGACGCCCTATACCCGGTCGACCGCGCGTGCCGCGGGCTGGCAGTGGCGCATCCCGCTCCAGCATCGCACCGGCAACGGCTATGTCTATTCCAGCCAGTTTATCAGCGACGACGAAGCCGCCGCCACGCTTGCCGCGAATCTCGATGGCGAGGCGCTGGGCGATCCCCGCTTCCTGCGCTTCACGGCCGGGCGGCGGCGGCGTGCCTGGATCGGCAATGTCGTCGCGATCGGGCTCGCGGCCGGCTTCCTCGAGCCGCTGGAATCGACCAGCATCCACCTGATCCAGTCGGGGATCGTCAAGCTGCTCGCGCTGCTGCCCGACAAATCGTGCGATCCCGCGCTCGCCGATCGGTTCAACGCGGTGTTCAGCCGCGACATGGACAATATCAAGGACTTCCTGATCCTCCATTACCACGCGACCACCGACAAGCCCGAGCCGCTGTGGGAGTACTGCCGTCACATGCCGCTGCCCGACGGGTTGATCGAGCGCGAGCATCATTTCCGCACCACCGGGCGGATCATGGTCGAAACCGATGAACTGTTCCGCGAAGCGAGCTGGCTCGCGGTTTTCCACGGCCAGGGCATCGTGCCCCGCGGCTACAACCCGATCGCGGACACGTTCGATTCCGAAACCAACCGCCGCCAGGTTGAACAGGTCGCCGGGGCGATCGCGCGCGCGGTGCCGGCGCTGCCGCGCCACGATGCCGCCATCGCCAAGTTGATCGGCGCGACGCGCGCGGTCGCCTGACCATGGCGGCATCCGCGGGACCAGCGCCGACGATCGTCGGTCGACGGATCGGCCACGAACATGAGCCGATCGTGATCGTCGACGATTTCGCGCCCGACCCGGCGGCGCTGCGCGACTTCGCCGCCGAGCGCACGTTCGGCGTCCCGGTGACCGCCTATCCCGGCATTCGCGCGCCCGCGCCGCCGACCTATCTCGACGCCGCGCGGCCGATCCTGGCGACGATCTTCGGGCAGGCGTTCGGGCTCACCGGCGCGGCGCGCGTGATCGACCTCTGCTTCGCGATCGTGACGACGCCGCGCGAGCGCCTGACCCTGGAACAGCGCATCCCGCATATCGACGGTGCCGAGCCGGGGCGCGTGGCGATGGTGCATTTCCTGAGCGAAGCGGATCACGGCGGCACCGCCTTTTTCCGGCATCGTTCGACCGGGTTCGAAACGATCGGGCCCGACCGTACCGCAGCATATTATGCGACGCTCGACCGCGAGGTCCGCCGCGACGGCCCGCCGCCCGCCGATTATATCCGGGGGTCTACCGCGCAATTCGAATGCCTGTGCGAAGTCGTGGCAAAGCCCAACCGCGCGGTATTTTACCGCAGCGCACTGCTGCACAGCGGGGTGATTCCGCCGGACCTGCCGCTCAGCCCCGACCCGCGCGTCGGCCGGCTGACGATCACCGGCTTCTTCGCGGCGCGCTGAGCGTCAGTTCGCGGGCGGCTGGACCGCCAGATACACCGTGCTCCACAACTGCGCGGCGTTGGATTCGTCGACATCCTGCTTGCCCGCGCCGAACGCCACGACCTGATAGCGGCCATCGGCGAATGCCCAGGACCAGAGCTCCGAATTCTGGACCTCGCGCCCGACCTTGATCACGCGCCACAGCTCGGCCTGCGCCGTGCGCAGCCGCGCCCGCGTCGGCGGCGGCAAGTCGTCGCGCGCCAGCTGGCGTTCGAGGCCGGAGGCGAGCAGCGCCTGCTGCCATGACCACACGACCGCGCCATGATATTTGGCGGGGGTGAAGTCCGCCTGGAGCTTGGGGCTGGCCAGCGCGGCATTGGCGACGACCAGGCCGATATCGGTCATCAATCCGGCCGGGAAAGGGCGCATGATCGACTGGACCATGACGTCCAGGTCGGCGGGCGCGGGCCGTGTGAACAGCAGCGCGAAGCCCTCGTCCGAATGCAGGATCGGCACCGGCTTACCCAGCGCATCGAGCGCGATTGCATGATAGACGAGCGGCGTGCGGCCCAGCGTCGCCAGCGCGGGTTCGGCCGGGATGCCCAGCGTCGCGGCATAGCCTTTGATGGCACTGCGCGCGCGATCGGCCGGCATCGTCACCCGGAAACGCGACGGTGCCTGGTCGCGCCATACCCGCGCCATCCGGGCCGCGTCGGCCAAAGCCTTGCGGTCGTCGGGGGTCAGATAGGGGTCGAGCAGCCCACTGGCAGCCAGCCGCGCGGCGGCATCGAGCGCGGCAGGAACGAACACGGCGTTGACGTCATAGGCGTAACGCCCGCCGCCCAGCCCTTCATTGCTGTCGCGCCATTGCCCGGCCTGACGCCCGGGCTTGAGCGCGATCAGCTTGGCGGTGGTCGGCGACGCGGCAAATGGGCCGGCCGATTTCAGGACGAAGCGAAGGTTGCGCACCAGCAGCGCACCGGCCGGGTCGCGCGCGCCTGGCTGCGCCTCGCTCACCACTGCGCGGGCGAGATAGGCGCGCGCCGCCGCCGCGTCGCCGCGCTCGAGCAGATAGCTCGCCGCCACCGGCGCCAGCATGTAATCGTCGTCGACCATGGCGTAGTCGAGCGTCGCCGCGTCGCTCGCCTCGCCCTTCGCGCCGCGCTCCAGCAGGGCAAACTCGCTCAGCGCTTCTTCGTGCGCCACCTCGCCATCGCGATCGAGCCGCGCGAGCACCGCGTTCAGCCCCGCTTCGATGGCGCCGGGCTGCAATGCGGGCATCAGCAGCCGCACCGACATCAGCGTGTCGCGCCCGAAATAGGTGTTGAAGCGCCACGAGCCCGCCAGGAACTTCTCGCGATAGCTGAGGAAGCGCAGCGCGTTGCGCGCGGCCGGGTCGGCGGCGGCGCGATCGTTCAGCAGCTCGGCTTCGCTGAGGCCGGTCAGCGCCGGGTCGCCGGTCGCCGCGATGATCTCCAGCCGGATCCGCCCCCCCGCGCCCGCCTCGATGCCGCCTGCGTTCACCCGCCCCTCGACCACGCGCAGCTCGAGCCGATAGCCCGGCGCGCCGTCGACGCGGTCGCGCGCATAGACGATGCGATTGCCGTCGATCTGCGCCTTCACCGCCACTTCGGGCGGAAAGCGGCCGATCGCCTGATAGTCGCGCAGGAAGCGGACGTTGGACAGCACCGCTTGCTTGAGCGCGAGCCTCGGCGCGGTCAGCGACGCCACCGCCCGCACGCCGTTCAGCCGCCGGCCGTGCGCGTCGCGCACGTCGATGGGCTGCGGTGCGGACTCCAGCGCCCATTGCGCCGGTGCGGCCAGCGTGTCGAACCACAACCCGACGCCGCTGTTTCCCGCCGGGAAGGCGACCAGGATGCGCGGGTCATTGCCCGAACGCAGCAACAGGTGCGCCGCCACCGCGCCGTCGCGAACGAACGCATTGATATTCTGTCCCTCGACCAGCTGATAGCCGAGTTCGGGTTCGGGCCTGGCCTGGCCGATCGCCGGCCCGGCGGCCATGCACAGGGCGATCGCCGCGGCCATGGGTTTCAGGTGCCGCATCTTCGTCTCTCCATCCGCTGCCACGTTCCGGTCGGGGGCGCTCGCGCGCCCCCGGCGATCAGAACCGCATCGTCAGCGTGCCGCCATAGGTCGGTCCGACAATGCCGCGCGCATAGAAGAAGCCCGAATCGGCGTTCTGGGTCTGGCCCTGGCGCGGATTGCCTTCGGTCAGGCCGATTTCGTCGAAGATATTGTCGGCATTGAGCGCGAGCTGCAACCGGTCGGTCAGGTTGAGCGTCAGGCCGACACCCGTCACGCCATAGCCCGGCAATGCGACGCCGTTGCCCGAATCGGCAAAGATGCGCCCGATATATTTGTAGCGCACGAACGCTTCACCCACCCCGTTGGGAAGCTTGACGGTGGGTGTGATCGTCCAGAGCTGCGACGGGGTCCGTTCGGGGCGATTGCCGTCGAATGTCGGCTGCGCCACCCCGTTCAGGCTGAGATTGTCGAGCGTCGGATCCTGAAAAACCCCGATGAAGTTGACCGACAACCAGTCGGTCGGCCGCACCATCGCATCGATCTCGACCCCCTGGGTGCTCAGGTCGGCGAGGAACGCGGTCTGGCGCGTCGGATCGAGCGGATCTATGAAGTTGTAGAACTGGTCATTGAAATTGGTCTGGAACAGCGTGACCGACCCGCTGAACAGCCGGCCATATTCGACGCGCGCGCCGATTTCATACAGCTCGACCCGGGTGATCGGATCGACATTGTTGGTCTGGAACCCGTCGGCATAGCGCGCATAGACCGCCAGGTTGTCGGTCAGCAGGTAATTGGCGCCGACCGTCCACGCGATCGCGTCCTTGCTGTCGGTGCGCGTGGTGAACGTGCCGTTGAAGGTCGAGCCGACGTCGCGCACGACTCCCCCCAGACCGGCGGGCACCGGCTGATTTACTGCCGCCGCATTGCCATCGTCGAAGCGCGAGTCGAGGAATTCCCAGCGGATACCGCCGTCGATGCGCAGCCGCTCGCCGATCTGGATTTCGTCGTTGAGGTAGAGCGAAACCGATTCGTCGGTGCGCTCGCGGATGCCCGCGCCCCAGTTGCCATAGGACACGAGGCCGTTGTCGGTCAGCGACCCGATCACGTTGTTGTTCGCATCCAGCGCGACGACGTCATAGAGATTGCTGTTGTTGCGCACGTCGTTGAGCGCGGTCGCGGTCGCCGACTGGTTCTGGAACCGGCGGACATCGTAGTAGAGCACGCCGAAGGTCAGCGAGTTCTTGATCGCGCCGCTTTCGAACGCCCAGCGACCGCCGGCATTGAGGCCGAAATCATGCCCTTCCTGGAAATCGTGGTTGAGCGTGGTCTGCTGAAGGAAGCCGTTGCCGTTGAGCGCGTTGAGTTCGGCAACCTGATTGGAACCGAGCACGACGCCGCTGGTCCGGCTGCGGATGCCGAAGCGCGTCGCGGTCGGGAACGCGGCCTGGCCGAGCGTCAGCAGGCCGTTGATCGGCGAGCCCGCGCCCGGCGTCAGATATTCGACCGCGCTGGCAAGGCCGGCATTGCCGGTGCCCGATCCGGGGAACAGGCCGTTGAAGTCGAACGACAAATCGAGATAGCGCGCGCGGCCGAAAATCTCGAAACTGTCGCTCAGCGGCTTTTCGAAATCGATGCGGACCTGCGCGGTCTTGATCTGCACGCCGTCGGTGAAATTGAACTCGCGGAAGCCGTCGGGGTCGACAAAGGTCGACACCGGGGCCTGGATCCGTGCAAACGAACTGCCGCCGATATGGTCGAACTGCGGGTCAAGCCCCGCGACCGCGCCGACTTCGCCGTCGTTCAGCGCATAGGGCTGGCCGGCGTAGAACACGGTCTTCAGGTCGCCGCCCTTGGCGCTCAGCCGCACGAAACCGCCATCGTCGAACCGATATTCGAGCGCACCCTTCAGCCGCCAGCCCTCATAATTAAACGGGTTGCGGCGCACGCCGGGACTGGTCTGGAGATAGCCCCCGACACTGAACGCCAGCTTGTCGGCCAGCAGCGGCGCGGAGTAATAGAAGTCGCCGCGCAGCAGCCCGTAATTATACGCCGTCGCCCGCGCGATCCCCTCGGGCTCGTCAAAGGCCAGGCGACGCGACACGAAGTTGATCGTCGCGCCCGCGCCGTTGACAGTCAGCACGCCCGACGAGCCGCCCTTCACTGCTTCGAGCCGGTCGATCGTCAAGTCCTGGGAGAAGAAGAAGTCGGCGCCGCCGCCATTATAGATGATCGGCAACCCGTCCTCTTCGAGCTGGACGAAACGCTGGCCGCCGCCCTGAAGGCCGCGGACCGAATAATTGTTCGACACTTCGCCGCCCGTCCCCTCGACGAAGACGCCGGGCACCAGTTCGAGCAGGTCGGCGGTCGATCGCGGCGCACGGCGGTCGATCGCCTCGCGATCGGCCAGCGTGATGTCGGCCGAGGCGGTGATCAGGGGACGGTTGCGGGTCGTCGTGCCGGTGACGATGATGTCTTCGCCGCCCTGCGCATCGGCCTGGGATGCATCTTCGGTCGCGGTCGATCCGGCTTCGGATGACGGCGGACCGACCTGAGCGAAAGCGGGGGCAACGGAAAGGGTCGAGCCGACCAGCAAAAGCGCGCGAAAGCTGAGGCCAAGGGTCGTACGCATATACTCACTCCCGGATACACAGCGGTCTTGATGAACCGCTCTTGTCATGAGGCGTGCTAGTTAACGCCAATCAACGGGACATGCAAACGATTGCACGGCCACCCGCGTTCAAAGCGTGTGGGCACGATGCCGCACACCCGACGTGGCTAGCGGGAAAGCCAGGTCGCGACGTCGCTCGCCACGCGGTTCGCCGCAGTATTGAGCGCGGTGCCGACGGCGTCGGCCTCGACCGCGGTCACCGGCTCGCGCGCCTCGAAGCGGCGCTTTTCCACGCCGGCGACCCCTTCGCGGATCAGCGCCGCGTCATAGACGACCACCGCCTCCTGCGTGTCGGCATCAATGGTGAAGCTGCGCAGCTCGCCCGACAGCATCGCGCCCGGATCGACCTGGAACTGGCGCGCGCCCAGCACGACGAGCGGCGTCTGCGCCGTAATGGTATCGGCGAGCAGCCGCGCGAACATCCGCGCCGGCGGCTCGACCCACTGCGCGTCCTTGACATAAGTGACGCGGGTCCCCGCCGACCGCACCGGCACGCGCGTCACCGCCAGCTCCTGGGGCACCACCGGCACGGTGAGCGTCACGGTACGCGCGTCGGCGGACTTCTGCTCACGCCCGACCGGCACCGCGGCGGCGGGCGTCAGCGTCATCAGCGCCGGCGGCGGCTCCGCGCCGAAGCGAACGCACGCGGCGAGCGGGATCAGGGCGATGAGGACCAGTTTCTTCATTGCGCGCCTTGCTTCCTTGGCTTGTAGTCGGGCAGCTCGGGCTGGCCCAGGATCGAGCCCGCGCCCTCGCGATCGATCTTTTCGGCGACCGAGGTCAAAGCCGCCGACATCTGGCGCAGATCCTGGACCAGCTGGCCGACCTCTGGGATCGTCTTCTTGGAAAAGGCCTGGAGCCCTGGCCGCGCGTCGTTGATCGCGGCGTCGAGCGAGTCCATGCTCTTCTGGGCCGACAACACCGTGCGATTGAGGTTGGCCACGACCGGCTTCACATCATTGCTGAGCAAGCCATTGGTCGTGCCGGCAAGCTTGCCGATCTCGTCCGCCGCCATTCCCGCCTTTTGCAGCGCGACCCGCGTCTCGGCCAGCGTCGCGGCGATTTCGGGTCCGCGGTCGGCCAGCGCATCGGTCAGCCGGTCGGTGTTGGCCAGGATGTTCCCGATCGATTTCTGGTTGCGGTCGGACAGCAATTCGGAAAGCCGCTCGGTCAACGTGCTCAGCCGTTCGAGCAGCTGCGGCGCGGAGCTGAGCAGCGCGCCCAGCCCGCCGCGCTTCGTCGGAATGACCGGAACGCCGAGCGGACAGGCGCTTTCGGGCTTGATCTCCGGGCAGCGCAGCGGCGGCGCGCCCTTGATCGCCCCGTCGAGCTGGATGGTGCTGACCCCGGTAAAGCTGCCCTGGACGCTGGCGGTCGTTCCTTCCAGCACCGGCACGTCCTCGTTCACGCTGATCCGCACGCGGACCAGCTGGGGATCGGGCTTGTAAAGCGCGATTTCCTCGACCTGTCCCGACGGCACGCCCGAATAGGCGACCACCGACCCCTTGTTCACCCCGTCGACCGCCTGGTTGAAGAAGATGTCGTATTCGCGATTGCTGGCGGCGTTCAGCCGCGCGATCCACACGGTGAACAGCGCCAGCACGGCGAGCAGGATCAGCACGACGCTGCCGACCAGAATATGGTTCGATCGGGTTTCCATCAGCCCCTCATGCCTTGGCCGCCAGCGCGGCCGCTTCGTTGGTGGCGACCGCCGCGCGTCCGCGCGGGCCGTTGAAATATTCCTGGATCCACGGATGGTCCAGCGCCAGCAGTTCGTCGATCGTGCCGACCGCGATCACGCGCTTGTCGGCCAGCACCGCGACGCGGTCGCATATCGCGTAGAGCGTGTCGAGGTCGTGGGTGATCAGGAAGACGGTCAGGCCCAGCGTCTTCTGGAGCGACAGCGTGAGCTCGTCGAACGCGGCCGCCCCGATCGGGTCGAGCCCCGCGGTCGGTTCGTCCAGAAACAGGAGCTCCGGGTCGAGCGCCAGCGCGCGCGCCAGGCCGGCGCGCTTCCTCATGCCACCCGAAAGCTCGGACGGGTATTTGGGTCCCGCGTCGGCGGGCAAGCCGGTCATCACCACCTTGTACCCGGCGATCTCGTCGAGCAGTGCCTGATTGAGCTTGGGGTAGAATTCGCGCAACGGCACCTGGACATTCTCGGCGACGGTCAGTGTCGAAAACAGGGCGCCGCCCTGGAACAGCACGCCCCAGCGTTTGCGGATCTCGATCGCCTCGGTTTCCTCGCGGCCGATCGTCTCCTCCCCGAACACGCGGATCACGCCCTCGACCGGGGTCTGCAGCCCGATGATCGACCGCATCAGCACCGACTTGCCGGTCCCCGATCCGCCGACCACGCCCAGAATCTCGCCGCGACGCACGTCGAGGTCGAGGTTCTCGTGCACCGTCTGCTCGCCAAAGGCGTTGCTGAGGCCGCGCACGCAGATGACCGATTCGCCGCTCATATCCAGCCGATCTCGGTGAAGAAGACCGCGAAGAATGCATCGAGCACGATCACCAGGAAGATGGCCTGGACCACCGCCGACGTGGTGCGCAGGCCGACCTGCTCGGCGTCGGATTCGACCAGCATCCCCTGAAAGCAGCCGGCAATCGCGATGATCGCGCCGAACACCGGCGCCTTGACCAGCCCGACATACAGGTCGGTGATCGGCACCACCTCGCGCAGCCGCTGGATGAAGATGACCGGCGGGATGTCGAGCGAGATCCAGCACAGCAGGCCACCGCCGATGATCGCGATCACCGAGGCATAGAAGCCGAGCAACGGCATCATCAGCACCGCGGCCAGCGTCCGCGGCACGACCAGCGCCTCCATCGGCGACACGCCGATCGTGCGCATCGCGTCGATTTCCTCGGTCAGCTTCATCGTGCCGATCTGCGCCGCGAATGCCGAGCCCGATCGCCCCGCGACCATGATCGCGGTCATCAGCACGCCGAGTTCCCTGAGTGTGATCCGTCCGACCAGGTTGATGGTGAACGCCTCCGCGCCGAATTGCCGCAGCTGGACGGCGCCCTGCTGCGCGATGACGATGCCGATCAGGAAGCTCATCAGTCCGATGATGCCGAGCGCGGAGACGCCCACCACCTCGAACCGGTGCACCGTGGCGTTGAAGCGGAAACGGCTGGGGTGGCGGACCACATTGGCAAAGGCGATGGCCGTCGCGCCCAGAAAGCCGAGCAGCCCGACCAGCGTGGTCAGCGCGCCCATCACCGCCGCGCCCAGTTCGTCGAGCACGCGCAGCACCGGCGGCAGCTGGTCGGGCTTCATCGCGACCTTGTGATCGGCGGCGGCGACCTGCTCGAGCAGGTGCGCGCCATCGGGCCCGAGCCCGACGACTTCGGCCGACTGGTCGCGGGCGAAGCGGTGGACGATCCACGCCCCGACCGTATCGATCCGGTCGATCCCGGTCATGTCGATGCGGGCAACCTTGTCGGGCAGTGCGGCGAGCCGTTCGGGCAGGTCGCCGATGCTCGCCAGCGACAGGTCACCCGAAAAACGGATGCTGCCGGCTTCATCCGACGGATCGAGAACGAAATCGGCGGGCTTCATTGCCGCCTTCCATCGTTTATTTCCGGCGTCGCGGCAAGGTATTGCGCGGCCCGGGGCGCAATCATCGGCAATGCGGCGCGTCGATCACAGCCACAGGTCGGCGGCATGGATGACGATCCCGACGCATCCCCCGACCAGCGTACCGTTGACCCGGATGTATTGAAGGTCGCGCCCGACCGCATGCTCCAACCGGGTGGTGATCGTGCGTGCGTCCCAGCCGCGCACCGTGTCCGACACCAGCCGCACGATGCCGTCGCCATAGTCCGCCGCCGCGCCGACCATCGCGCGGCGGACGAGCCGGTTGACCATGCGGGCAAGCGCGCGATCGGACTGGAGCGTTTCACCGAGCTGGCGCATCGCGCCGCCCAGCTGCCCCGCGGCCAGAGCATCGGGATCGCGCGCGACGCGCAGCAGCGCGGCACGCATCGTTTCCCACACGCCCTGCCACCAGCGGCCGAGCGCGGGATTGTCAAGCAGCTCCGCCTTGAGGCGTGCCACCTTTGCCTGCATCTCGGCGTCGAACTGAAGGTCGGAGGCGAGTTTTTCCAGCCCCTCCTCCGCCTTGGCGCGCAGGGGGTGGCCGGGATCGTCGGCCATGTCGTGGACCAGGCGCTCCAGCCCCGCGATGATCTTGTTGGCCAGCGTCTCGTCCAGCCCCGTCCAGCGCAGGATCGATCCGGCGCGTTCGTGCACCATCGCGCGGATCACGTCATCATTGGCCTCCAGCACCCGCGCCGCCCAGCGGATGACGCCGTCCAGCAGCGGCTGATGACGACCGTCGCGAATCGCCGCGTCGAGCAGCTGGCCGAGCAAAGGCGCGATGTCGAGCTGGCGCAACTGGCCGGAAAGTGCCCCGCGCACCATGTGGCCCAGCCGCTCCTGATCGAGCGACTGGAGCAGGTCGACCGCAAGGCGCGCCGCCCCGCGCCGCAGTCGCCCGCCAAGCGTACGACCATCGCGATCGGTCAGCCAGCGCCCGACCGCGCCCGCCGCGTCGACGTCGCGCATCCGCCGCGCGACCACGCCGGGGATCAGGAAGTTATCCTTCAGGAATGCCGCAAGCGTGTCGCCGATGCGGTCCTTGTTGCGCGGCACGATCGCGGTGTGCGGAATCGGCAGGCCGAGCGGGCGGCGGAACAGCGCGGTGACCGCGAACCAGTCGGCGAGCCCGCCGACCATCGCCGCTTCGGCAAAGGCCTGGATGTAACCCCAGGCGGGGTGCGCGTCCTGGAATGCGCGCGCGACGAAGAAGGTCGCCGCCATCGCGACCAGCAGGCCGGTCGCGATCAAGCGCATCCGCACAAGGGCGGGTGGCGGACGTTGGTCACCTAAAACTAGCACGCGCACAGCAGATCAAACCCGACAGCCAAATCATGTGAACAAAATAAGTTCACCTGGCGGTTCTGCGCTACGCGAATGCGTGGCCCCATGCGACAAAAAACAAGCGGGGTTCCGGACCGACTTGTCCGTAACCCCGCGGGTTTTTCGTTACCACTGGTCGCCGGATATCAATTGTCCGTGTACGAACACCCGATGTCCTGAACAAGCGTGTCCCAGATCCACTCTGCAGCCGAGCATCGTTGTGCTTTTTGCTCCAGCAACATTCCCGTACCAACCGAAGATGCAGCGAAGATCGAAATCAAGAGCAGAGCAGTTCTAACGTCATGTCTCCTTCGGTCCAGAAACTAACGGGAACATGCGTAACCTGTATATAAGCACCAGCAATGTCATTCAGCCGGGTGCGCGTCATCTGTGCCCGGGCGATAGCCGATCCGGCCCCCGCCCGGCTCGTGCTCGATCGTCGGCGGCACGAGTGAGCCGTCGTCGCCGGGGCGATAGCTGAGCAGGCGGCGCGACAGACGCGGCCCGATCCAGCGTTCGACCGCGATCGCCAGGCTGAACGACGCGGGCACGATCACCAGCGTCAGCAGCGTCGACAAGATGAGGCCGCCGATCACGGTCACGCCCATCGGGGCGCGCCAGGACGAATCGCCCGAGAGCGAAAGCGCGGTCGGCACCATGCCGGCGACCATCGCCACGGTCGTCATCACGATCGGCTGCGCGCGCTTGTGACCCGAGTCGATGATCGCGGTCACCTTGTCCACGCCCTTGTTCAATTCCTCGAGCGCAAAGTCGATCAGCAGGATCGAGTTCTTCGCGACGATGCCGAGCAGCATCAGCAGACCGATATAGACCGGTAGCGAAATGGCATGCCCGCTGACCCACAGCGCCAGGAGCCCCCCCAGCGGCGCGAGCAGCAGGGATCCCATATTCACGAACGGCGGCATCACGCGCTTGTAGAGCAGCACGAGCACCGCGAAGACCAGGAACAGACCCGAAAAGACCGCGATGATGAAATTCTGGATCAGCTCGGCAAACCATTTCGACTGACCTTGCTGCAGCTCGGTGACGCCGAGCGGCAGGTTCTTGAAGACCGGCAGCTCATGGATCGCCTTTTGCGCGTCGCCGCTGATCACGCCGGGGGCAAGGTCGACCCCGACCAGCAGCTTGCGCTGGCGGTTGGTGCGCTCGATGCGCGTGGGCCCGGCGCCGAAGCCGATATCGGCCACCACCGACAACGGCACCGACCCGCCATTTTGCGTCTGCACCGGCAGATTCTGGATGGTCGACAGGCGCTGGCGCGAGTCCTCGCTGAGCGCGACGCGGATCGGAATCTGGCGATCGCTGAGGCTGAAACGCGCGCTGTTCTGGTCGATGTCGCCCAGTGTGGCGATGCGGATCGCGCTCGACAGCGCCTGGGTCGTGACACCCATGTTGGCGGCCAGGTCCATGCGCGGGGTGATGACGATTTCCGGCCGTTGCAAGTCGCCCGACACCCGCGGCGCAACCAGCATGGGCAGGGTCAACATCTCTTCGACCAGCTTGTTGGCGGTCTGGTTGAGGAGGACGGGGTCCTCGCCGCCGAGCGTGATGGTGATATCGCGACCGCTGCTGCCCCATCCGAACTGCGACCGGAACGACACGCGCGCATCGGCGATCTTGTTCAGCTCGGGTGCCAGCGCGCGTTCGAACTCGACGCTCGTCACGTCGCGGTCCTTCGACAGCATCGCGGTCACGCGACCGTTGCCGACAAAGGTGCGCGCGTAGGTGGCGGTGACGATGTCCTGCTTTTCCAGCAGCGCTTCGACCCGCCGCACCACCGCATCGGTCTGGGCCAGCGTGGTGCCGGGCACCATCTCGACCGTGACCGTCGCGTTGTCACGGTCCTCCGGCGGCTGGAAGGTGCTCGGCAGCACCACGAACATGACCGCGGTCAAGCCCAGCGCAAGCGCGCCGATCCCCATGATCCAGACGCGATGATCGAGCGCGATCGACGCAAGCCTGCGCAGCCACCCGCCACGCGCCGCGAACGCCGTCGCGCGGCTGTGGTCGAGCGACCAGCGCAGCAGGCCGACATAGCGGTCCATGATCGGTCCTTCGCCATGGGTGGCGTGGCCCTTCGACTTGAGGAAATAGGCCGCGATCATCGGCGTCAGCAGCCGCGCGACGGCCAGGCTCATCAGCACCGCCGCGACGACGGTGAGGCCGAAATTCTTGAAATACTGGCCCGAAATGCCCGGCATCAGTGCAACCGGCAGAAAGACCGCGACGATCGCCATCGTCGTCGCCAGCACCGCCAGGCCGATCTCGTCCGCCGCGTCGATCGACGCCTGATAGGCGGATTTGCCCATCCGCATGTGGCGCACGATGTTCTCGATCTCGACGATCGCATCGTCGACCAGAACGCCCGCCACCAGGCTCAGCGCCAGCAGCGTCATCTGGTTGAGCGAAAAGCCCAGCAGGTCCATGAACCAGAAGGAGGGAATGGCCGAGAGAGGGATGGCGAGCGCCGAGATCACCGTCGCGCGCCAGTCGCGCAGAAACAGGAACACGACGACCACCGCCAGCAGCGCGCCTTCGATCATCGCATCGATCGCGCTGTGATACTGGGCCTCGGCATATTCGACATTGTTGAACAGCACCTCGAAGCGGACCTTCGGGTTGCGTTCCTGCAGCGCCTTCAGCTTGGCTTCGGCTTCGTGGAAGACGGTGACGTCCGACGCGCCCTTTGACCGGCGGATGTCGAACGCCAGCACCGGTTGCCCATTATAGCGCCCGGCCGAACGCAGCTCAGCAAACGCGTCGCGCACGTCGGCGATGTCGGCGAGCCGGACGGTCCGGCCGCCGCCGATCGCGATCTGTGTCTGGCTGAGCTCATAGGCGGTTGCGGCATTGCCGAGCACGCGCACCGATTGTTCGGAGCCCGCGATTTCGGCACGACCGCCGGCCGCGTTCAAGTTGATCTGGCGCAGCTGCTGATTGACCTGGGTCGCGGTCAGCCCCAGCGACTGGAGCTTGGTGGGGTCGAGCAGCACGCGAATCTCGCGATTGACGCCGCCGATGCGGTCGACCGCCGACAAACCGGGGACTGCCAGCAATTCCTTTGCCACTGCATTGTCGACATACCAGCTCAGCTCCTCCAGCGTCATGTCGGTGGCGATGGCGGTGAAGCTGGCGATGTCGTTGTCGGTCGTGTTGGCGCGATAGACCTGCGGCTCGAGGATGCCGTCGGGCAGGTCGCCGCGAATCTGGTTGATCGCTTCGCGCACGTCCTGGACCGCGCGGTCGATCGGCGTGCCGATGTTGAGCTGGACGACGGTCTGCGACTGGCCCTCGGTGACGGTCGAATTGATCTCGTCGATGCCCTGCAGGCTGCGCACCGCCGCCTCGACACGCTGGGTGACCTGGCTCTCGAGCTCGGTCGGCGCGGCGCCCGGCTGATTGATCACCACGATGGCGATCGGAAAATCGAGATCGGGATCCTGATTCACGTCCATGCGCATGAAGCTGACGATCCCGGCGATCGTCAGCGCCACGAACAGGACGATGGGCGGAACCGGGTTACGGATCGACCAGGCCGAGATGTTCCTGAAATTCATCGTCCCGCCTCAGCCTCCGGCTTCACCGCCACGGGTTTCACTTTCTGACCGGGGGTCAGGAACGCACCCGCGCTCAGCACCACCCGCTCGGTTCCATCAAGGCCCGATGCGATCGACACGCCGTTGTCGGACACCTCGCCGACCGTCACCGCGCGCCGCACCGCTTCATCTTTGCGATCGAGCAGATACACGAAATTGCCCTTGTCGTCGCTCAGTACCGCCGATTCGGGCAGCAAAGGCGCGCTGGTCGAACCCACCACGATCCGCGCGGTGGCAAAGCCGCCGGGGCGCAGCGCGCGATCGTAAGGCACGGTGACGCGCGCAATGCCCTGGCGCGTCTGCGGATCGATGATGGGCGAAACCTGCCACACCCGCCCGGCAAAGCTCTGGGTGCTGCCGGCGGGCGTGACCTCTGCGCTGCTGCCGACGCGCACGCGCGCGAGATCGGCCTGGCTCAGCTGGACCTGCATCTCGATCTCGCCGTCCTTGGCGATGCGGAACAGCACACCGCTGCCGCGCGAGACGATCTGGCCCGGCTCGACCGAACGCGACAGGACGAGCCCGCGGGCGGGCGCGCGGATGTCGAGTTGGACGTTGCGCGCACGCGTTTCCGCCAGCTGCGCCTGCGCCACGCGCACCCGGGCGCGCGCAGCGTCGCGGGTCGCCGTCCGCCGGTCGATGTCGGCGCGTGAGATGAAGCCGCGATCGACCAGCTGCTGGGCGCGGCGCAGTTCCGCCTCGGCCAGTTCCAGATCGGCCTGGGTCACCCGGATCTGCGCCTCGAGCGCGTCGGCGGACTGCGTCTGGACCGAACGGTCGACGGTCGCCAGCACTTGTCCCGCACCGACCCACTGCCCCGCCTCGACCAGCACGGCGCGGACCAGACCGCCCTCGCCCGCTTCGCCGACGGGCAACTCGCGCCGCGCCGCCAGCGATCCGGTGCCGGACACGACCCGCTCGACTGCGCCGCGACCGGGCACGACATAGCTGATCGTCGGAATCTGCGCGTCCGCCGCGCCCGCGCCGTCCTTGCCGGCGGCGCCCTTGCCGTCTTCGCCCTTGCCGCCCAGCACGAACCATGCGCCGAGCGCCGCTGCCAGCACGACGACGCCGATGATGATCCAGCGCAGGCGGCGACTGCGACGCGGCGGCAGCTCGCCGTCAAATTCCAGATGCGGCGCCCCGCCGGCCGTCGCGCGTGATTCGTAATTCATCTGCGGCACTTTCCGTCGCGGCACCGTTACGGTCCGTCTTCATTATCCCGCGCTGTGTTATAGAAATAAGTCACTGGGCTCAAGACTGGATGTCGCTTTGCATGCCGATATGTTGATTTTGCGTCACTTTGCAGCGACACTTCGGGGGTAGCCGCAAAGAGCCCCTGCCGCGACGCGGGCGGGAAGGGGTCAGGGCCGGCTATGGGGAAAAGCGACTGGGAGGGGGGGATCATGATGGCGGAGCCGGGATTTCTGGGTTGGCTGCTGATCGGCCTGATCGCCGGCGGGCTGGGCAAGCTGATCATGCCGGGCAAGGACCCGGGCGGCGTGATCGTCACGATCATCGTCGGCATCGTCGGCGCGCTGCTGGCGGGCTTTCTGGCGCGAACCGCGGGCATCGCGATCCGGGGACAAATCGCCACCTATGTGGCGGCGACGGTCGGTGCGATCGCGCTGCTGGCGCTTTATCGGCTGATCATCACGCGCCGGACGCGATGAAAAATCGCCCGGCGGCACAAAGGCCACCGGGCGGTTCGAAGTTGCGGGGGATCAGATGATCTCTTCGCCGTCGATCATGAACGGCTTGCCGGGAAATCGGACGGTCGATCCCCACAGAACGTCAACAGGTCCGGTCGGGCTGCGGAACGGGTAGATTTCCGGTGTCCCCCCGCCGCGCTCCCGTCGCGGTTCGACGCCATAGGTGATGATCGACTTCCCGCTATAATCGAGGATTGAGATGAAGTGCGCGAAAGTCGCTAATCCCGGACCGCGGCCGCCATAGCCGGCGAGGTTGATCGAGAGGGAGCCACCGACGGGATCCACCAAACGGCTGTCGGTGAACGAATACTGGACATCACCGGTCGGCCACGCGAACGTCACGCGGCGATCGCCACGGCTGATCAGCCACAGATCGTCTGATGCGGTTGCGGTCGAATTTACATAGGCAAAGCGGGGGTTACGTCCGGCCTGGAACTGGCCAAGCGGCTGTGCCGGCACCGTTCGGCCCACGGGCGAACCGAACAGGTTCAGACCCTGGACGTTGAAAATGCGCACCGTTCCATCCATCGATGCGATAAAGGCGCGGCTGCGCGCGATATAGCGTTCGGGCTCGACCCCGGACCAGTCGGCCTTGGGACTGCGCTGGAAATATTCGAAATAATAGTTGCTGCGGTCACCGAAAGTGCCGTTGGCTTGAACTCCCGCGCTGACCGACGTCGGCTGCTGCACATCCAATGTCGTGACGACAACCGGACGCTGCGAGGCCGCGACTGCAAAGGTGAACGGCCACTTGTTGGGATCGGTCGTGCTTTGATCGACCGTCTGGTCGAAGTTCGCCTGCGTCGTCAGGTACATTTGCCGATAATATTGGTAGAGCGGCGTCATATCGACGAAGGAGACCTTGTTCTCCGCCCGCGAGGCGACAACAGCGTAGCCCGACGACGGCAGCTGGCTCCATTGCGGGTTTTCGATGCCGAGTTCTTGATTGCCACCCACCGAGTAGATCGGCTCGATGCTGCTCCAGAGCTTGCGCGCCGACGGCAGCGACAGGTCGCCGCGCGCCGGTTCGGCATTGTCGCCATACCCCCGCGGATTGCCAAGCACGAGGTTGTTGGAAACGTCGACGCTGGTCGGTGCCGCAAAGGGCAGATCGGTAAAGCCGAGCAGTTTCATGCCGCGATTGGTCCAGGCACCAGGCGTGCCCCAGTACCAGCGCGTATAGGGCGTCCGCCATGGCGCGCCGTTCGCCATCTGTCGCGGCTTCAGTGCGATGAAGGCGAGCTTGCCCGATACCGTGTTGGTATCCCACACGCTGACGACCAAGAACTCGTTATAGGGCGTCACCGCCATCGCCGTCGGGACCATCCCTGCGGGCAGGCGTATGGCTGTGTCGTCGAAAAATTCCGGATCGCTGTTGCCGACAACCACCGGCGCGATCGTGCCGTCCTTGAACGCAGCAAAGCTGACCTGGCTGGCATTCGCACGACCGCGTGCGATCGCGACGGGCACAAGTGGCAGATCGGGGCGCCGCTCGGCGACAAGGTTGCGGATCTGGGGTTGGGCAGGCGTTGCGATGTTGCCACGGTTCCACCAGTCGGGGTTCCACGCCGCGATCATCCGCATGCACAGCCCGCCAGTATCGAAATAGGCGCCGTCGGCGGTGCGAACATTGCTGATGCCATAGCGATAATTGGGATCGCTCGGCGCTTCCGGCACAAAGGCGAGTTGACCGCCGATCAGCCAGCCGCCGCCCTTCAATCCGCGCGCCAGTTCTTCCTGATCGCTGCCCGGTTGACGCTCGGGCGGCAAACATTTTTCCGGCTCGCCGGGATTGTTGGTGGGTTGTGAGCCAAAAGGCCACAGGCCTTGCCCGGTCTGGTCCGGTCCCCACAGCGTCGGCGCGGGCGCTTCGCCGCTATGGTCGAAATCGGCATATTTCGGCCCAAGGCGATAGTCGATGATCGCGTCGGTGTTGATGTTGCTGGCGACGTAGCGATATTCCGCCGCGTTGATGCTGCCGTCGGCATTCAGGATGCGCTCGCGCCAGCCGGTGGTCGCGGTGCTCGCCTTCTGTACAAATACCTTGACGCTGTCACTGCCGATCTTGCGCCCGCGCGCGTCGAAGGATTGCAGCTCGAACTTGTAGGTGCCCTCGCTGGCAAAGACGATCCGGGTCGTCGCCGAATTGGGCGAGATTACCGTCGAGCGCTCTGCGCCGGCGCGGGTCACCCACCGCGCGCTGACCCCATTGATCGTGCCGATCAGCGTGACTTCGTTGGTCGGCAGCATGATCGTCTGGTCCGGCCCGGCATCGACCGGCTTGGGCGCGGTGCTCACATTGGAGATGACGACGGTACCGACGGCGGCGAATGCGATCGGCGCGGTTGCAAGCGCGACCGCCGACCAGAACGACCGCCGCGTACCGCGGTAGCGCTTTGTGATGGATATCATACGCCCTGTTTCCTTTCTTGCGAGCTGCCGGGCGCAGTTCGACGGCTCGGGCGCACGACGCGCGGGCGCCGCTTCAAGGCGCTATGCCTTGCCGTATCCGTGATAGAAGTCCCGATCAGCGCAACAAATTTGAAGAAACCGGCGCGACCTGAAAACCCAGAATTGTAGTATTCACTACGTTAATTCGGGTTTTGAGCAAATAAAGAAAAGTTGCGCGATCTGCTTCATTTTTGCATTTTCGGCGTTTGATTTATCGCGCTTTTGGCTGCCGAACGACCAAACGTGACTGCAAAAACCAACAAGCTGTCCAAAAAATGAACAGGTCGTTCGCTTCCGTAGGGTCGTGCCCGGATCAGCTTGCAATTTCGATGCGTCACCCGCAATTTTTGACCCGCGACGACCGGTTCCACCGTTACCCTGCGTTCCGGGGACGTGGCAGGCCAAGGGCTTCTGAAATCTACGGTTCCGCAACGCCTCAGCCAGCGCGTGAGCGGAAGCCGCACGCGAACGAAGTATCCTGCGATGGTCGAACCGTCATTCAGAACGGGACGTCGTCGTCCAGGTCGTCGGGAAAGCCGCCGCCCGCCGGGGCACCGCCAAAGCCGCTGCCGCCGCGCGCACCGCCGCCGCCCCGTGCGGACGACTGACCGGCGAATTCGTCGCCGCCGCCCCAGTCATCGCCGCCGCGCGCGCCGCCGCCAAAGCCGCCGCCACCGCCCCCGCCGGAGCCGGGCGCGCCGTCGAGCATGGTCAGCGTACCCGTATAGGGGCGCAGCACGATTTCGGTCGTGTAGCGGTCCTGGCCCTGCTGGTCCTGCCATTTGCGGGTTTCGAGCTGGCCCTCGATATAGACCTTGCTGCCCTTGCGCAGATAGCGTTCGGCGACGCCGGCCAGATTCTCGTTGAAGATGGCGACCGAATGCCATTCGGTACGCTCCTTGCGCTCGCCGGTGTTGCGGTCCTTCCAGCTTTCCGACGTGGCGATGCGCAGGTTCACGACCTTGCCGCCATTCTGGAACGACTTGCTTTCGGGATCGCGGCCGAGATTGCCGACCAGGATCACCTTGTTGACGCTGCCGGCCATCTGTCCCTCCTTAAAGTCCGAGCATGTTGGCGATCCAGTAGGTCGCCCCTGCTGCCGCATAGGCAAGCGCGAACAGATAGCCAAGCATGAACGCCGGCCAGCGCCACCCATTGGTCTCGCGCCGCGCCACCGCGATGGTCGAGATGCATTGCGGCGCGAAGACGAACCAGGCGAGGAAGGCGAGCGCGGTCGGCAGGCTCCAGCGCCGCGCCAGATTCTCGCGGATCGTCGCCTGCCCGGCCTCGCCCTCCGCATCGTCGACGGCATAGACGGTGCCGATCGCCGCCACCGCGACTTCGCGCGCCGCCATCGCCGGCAGCAGCGCGAGCGCGATGTCGCGGTTGAACCCGATCGGCGCGACGACCAGCTCGATCGCCGAGCCGATCCGCCCGGCGAGCGAATATTCCACCTGCGCGCGACCGGCGGGGGCCTGCGGGAAGCTGAGCAGCGCCCACAGCACGATCGTCGTCGCCGCGATGATCGTGCCCGCGCGCTTCAGGAAGATGCTGGCGCGCTGCCACAATCCGAGCGCCAGATCGCGTAGCCGCGGCCATTGATATTTGGGCAGCTCCATCATGAATCCCGATGACGCGCCCTTCGCCACCGTCCGGCGCAGCAGCAGGGCGGCGATCAAGGCACCCAGGATCCCGGCGATATAGAGCGCGAACAGCACCAGTCCCTGCAGCCCGATGCCCGGCCCCACCGCCCGATCGGGAATGAACGCGCCGATGATGATCGTATAGACGGGCAGCCGCGCCGAACAGGTCATCAGCGGCGCGATCAGGATCGTCGCCAGCCGCTCCTTTTCGTCATTGATCGTGCGCGTGGCCATGATGCCCGGCACCGCGCAGGCGAAGGAGGACAGCAGCGGGATGAACGCGCGCCCCGACAGCCCGACGCCCGCCATCAGCCGGTCCATCAGGAACGCGGCGCGCACCATGTATCCCGACGCCTCCAGCATCAGGATGAAGGCGAAGAGGATCAGGATCTGGGGCAGGAAGACGACGACCGCGCCGACTCCGGCCAGCACGCCGTCGACGATCGCGGATCGCAGCAGCCCCGCGGGCAGCGCGCCGGCCACCGCTTCGGACAGGATCGCCAGTCCCCCCTCGATCCAGCCGATCGGGGCCTCTGACCAGGCGAACACCGCCTGGAACATCACGAACATGATGACGACCAGCAGCACCGGGCCGCTGACCGGATGGAGCACGATGCGGTCGAGCCGCTGGGTCCAGCGCCGCACCGGGGTTTCGGAGACGATCGCGGCGCGCGCGATGGCGCGGGCGCGGGACTGATAGCTGCGGATGTCGAGCGCGGGGCTGCCCTCGTCCAGGTCGACGCGCGTCCGGACCGGCCCGGCGCGCACGCGTTCGGCCAGCGCATCGCGCAGCGCATCCAGCCCGCGCTTGCGCACCGCCACCGTCGCCACCACCGGCACGTCGAGCTCGCGCGCGATGACGTCGGGATCGAGCACCAGCCCGTCGCGCTTGGCCAGGTCGACCATGTTGAGCGCGACGACGACCGGCAGGCCAAGTTCCTTTAGCTGGAGCGCGAAGCGCAGATGATTGTCGAGATTGGCCGCATCCAGCACGACCAGCAGCGCGTCGGGCAGCCGCTCGCCCGGCTGGCGCCCGAGCAGCACGTCGCGCGTCACGCGCTCGTCCAGGCTGGCGGGATCGAGGCTATAGGTACCGGGCAGGTCGATCAGCTCGGCCGGCCGGCCGTCGCCCAGCGCCATGCGGCCCGAATGACGCTCGACGGTCACGCCGGGATAGTTGCCGACCTTTTGCCGAGCGCCGGTCAGGGCGTTGAACAGCGCGCTCTTGCCCGAATTGGGATTGCCGACCAGCGCGATCAGAGGGGCGGGGTTCATCGGCGGGGTTCAGGCGGCGACGGGCGCGACGCGGATCGCCGCCGCGACGTGGCGGCGCAGCGCGACATCCATGCGTCCGACGCGAACGGCAAGCGGCCCGCCCAGCCAGCCTGCGCGCTGGATGAGGGTTACCCCCACACCGTCGTCAAAGCCGAATTCGCGCAGCCGCTTCGCCTCCGGTGGCGACAGCGCCGTCCAGTCGATCGCGACGATCGTCACGGCGGCGTCGCGCGCGATGCTGGCGAGCGGGACCGACGCGGTGACGGGAGCTGCGATATTCATGCTGCGAGTGATTATCAATTAGACGATGACGACGCCAGCCCAATCGCACATGCGTCCCGTCGGGTCACGCGCCGTCACCCGGTCATTGCCTCGCCGGCCCGTTGCTGCAGCGCGCGGAGCACGACCATCGCCTCGTCGGCCGCCGCCGCCGGTACGAACACATGATCGTGATGGAACGCCGCGACCATGTTGCACGGAATGTCGCGCGCGGCGAGCGCCGACGCGACCGCCGCCGTCAGGCCCACCCCGTCCAGGGCCGAATAGACCCTCAACGAGATGCAGCGCATCGGCTGGTCGATCGCAAAACCCAGGTCGCTCGCTGCATCCGCCGTCAGGATGAAGGAGCACCCCTCCGGCTCCATGAACATGCCGATAGCGACGGGGGCGGCTCGCGCGCTCAGGCCGGGATCGGTCGAGGTGGCAAAGACGAACACGCGTTCATCGAGCCACGGGTCCATGCCTGCGACCATCGCTGCGGCGTCGCGTACCACCTCGATCATGCCGGGTCCCGTCAGCGCGCCGGATAGCGCAGCCGGCCGATGAAGCGCGACAGGCTGGGCCGGTATTCGGCCTGCGCCAGCCATTTCGCCTTGGCCTTTTCAAAACGCATGATCCCGTCGATCCGCCGCGCCAGGAAGGCGCGGGTGTCGGCCTGCCCCTCGCTTTCGTCGTCGAGGAACACGGTGATCGTCGCGGCATAGACGCCGCCCAGGATCGCGCGCTTGGTATAGTGGTTGTAATCGGTCGCGGTGTCCCCGGCGCGCCGCCACATCATGTCGGCCGACCGCCAGCCGAGCTTCGCCGCGGTCGCCAGATTGGTCGGCAGCGCCAGAATGGCGAGCGCGCGGCGCAACGCCTCGCGCTCGGGGGCGAGCAGATCGAGTCGCGCCTCGACCAGCGCGGCGATCCGCGCGCGGATCTTCATCGCCGCCAGCGTCTCGGCGGGCAGGCGCGCGGTCATCTCGGCATCGATCCACGCGAACCAGGCGTCGATCATGTCGACCGCGCCGCCGGGAAAGGCCAGCCGGGCGACGTCCGGATCGATCCCGAGCCCTTCGGCCGCCGCGGTCACCGCCTGCGGCGTCCAGCCGTCGAACGCGGCATTGCCCGGCAGCGCGGGCGCCAGCGCGGCGCGAATCTCGTCGAGCGTGGCGTCGGGGGACAGGGTGGGTGCCATCGGGTGCTGCTCCATGAATGACGTCGAGACTTAGGGGCTGTGCGAACGAGCGCAAGCCGCACCTTGGCCGTGGCGCGCGATCACCACTCGCGCCGGACGAGCACGAGCGCGGCGGCGACCAGCGTCGCACCGACCAGGTCGAGTGCACCCAGCCGCTCGCCATAGGCCAGCCAGCCGATCGTCGCGCCGACCGCGGGCTGAATCAGCAGGCCGATGCCGATGACCAGCGGGCTGAGATGACCGAGCGCATAGATCATCAGGCCCTGGCCGACGATCTGGCTGCACAGCGCCAGCAGGATCAGGGGCGTCCAGTCGCCAGGCAGGATACGCTCGCCGAGCACGAGCGCGAAGGCGAGAAGCGGGACGACGCTGGCAACGCCGGACAGCGCCAGCGCCGGCACCGCGTCGAGCCGCGCGCGCACCCCCGACATGGCGATGAAATAGACGGCGTAGAGCACCCCGGCCAGCACGCACAGCAGGTCGCCGACCAGATTGTCCGGCGACAATTCCGCCGACCGACCCATCAGCAGCGCGCCCCCCGCCAGGGCGAGGCCAAGCGCGATCGCCTGGCCCCGCGCGGGCAAGGCGCGCGCGACGACGAATCCATAGATGGGAAAGATCAGCGAGGCCGAATTGCCGAACAGCGTGGCGTTGGCGATCGTCGTGCGCAGGATGCCGACATGCCAGGCGGCAAGGTCGGCGGCAAAGGCCACGCCCGACACGAGCAGCGTGAGCCAAAGCATCGCCGGCAGGCGCAGGATCGCCGCACGGTGTCGCCCGATCGCCACCGCGAGCAGCAGCGGAGTCGCGATCGCGATCCGCCAGAACGCGGACGCCACCGGCCCGGTGTCGGCGAGGCGGACGAGCCACGGACCGAACGCCAGCGCGCCGTTCGCGACGACGAGCGCGAGGACGGCGCCGAACACCGGATTGCGGCTTGGCGGCGAAACAGTATTTCTTGGCGGCGGCGGCGGATGCATCGCGGCCCTTAGTCGACTATCTCCCGCAGCGTGCAACGGGAAATCGAAAGGACGATCCAAGATGCCCAGCCTGTTTGACCCGATCGATCTCGGCGCGGTGCGCGCGCCCAACCGGGTGCTGATGGCGCCGCTGACCCGCGGCCGCGCGACGCGCGAACACGTGCCCACCGCGATCATGGGCGACTATTATGCCCAGCGCGCCGGCGCCGGCCTGATCATCACCGAAGCGACCGGCATCAGCCGCGAAGGGCTCGGCTGGGCCTATGCGCCGGGCCTGTGGACCGACGCGCAGACCGAAGGATGGAAGCCAGTGGTCGAACAGGTCCACCGCGCCGGCGGGCGCATCTTCGCGCAATTGTGGCACATGGGCCGGCTGGTCCATCCCGATTTTCTCGACGGCGCGGCTCCCTTGTCCTCGTCCGCGACCCAGGCGCCCGGCGCGGTGCGCACCTATCTCAGCCTCGAGGAAAGCGAGAAGGCGAAGCGCGGCTATGGCATGGCGCGCGCCGCGACGCTGGACGACATCGCCCGCGTCCTCGACGATTATGCGCGCGCGGCGCGCAACGCGCGTGCCGCCGGGTTCGACGGCGTCCAGCTCCATGCCGCGAATGGCTATCTGATCGACCAGTTCCTGCGCGACGGCGCCAACCTGCGCGACGACGATTATGGCGGCAGCCCGGAAAACCGCGCACGCCTGTTGCGCGAGGCGGTCGCGCGGCTGATCGACGCGGTCGGCGCGGACCGGGTGGCGGTGCGCTTCAGCCCCAATGGCGATACGCAGGGCGTGATCGACAGCGACCCCGAATCGGTGTTCGTCCCCGCCGCCAAATGGCTCGACGATCAGGGCATCGCGTTCCTCGAGCTGCGCGAGGTCGGCCAGGAGGGCACGTTCGGCAGCACCGACCAGCCCAAGGTCGGCCCGGCGATCCGCCGCGTCTTCACGCGCCCGCTGATCCTCAACCAGGATTATCGCGGCGACAACGCGCAGGCCGCGCTCGACGCCGGGCTGGCGGACGGCATCGCGTTCGGACGGCCCTTCATTTCCAACCCCGATCTGGTCGATCGGCTGCGCACGGGCGCGGCACTGACGCCCGACGTGATGGCGCACTGGTACAGCCGCGGTGCGGAAGGCTATACCGACTATCCGGTGCTGGCGGAGGCGGCTTGAGCGCTCGGAAGTTGCTGATCCGGTCTCCCCGATTCAGTTTCTGCACCACCCGTTCGTTTCGAGCGAAGTCGAGAAACGCGAGCCTAATCCACCCTATCTCTCGTCACTCCGCCTTGCGCCGGGGTCCGGCTCTCGCTCGTTTGCGCGTGAAGGCGCGGGGCCCCGGTCGAGCCCGGGGCGACAATCCGGCTGAGATCGAGGCTATGCCCGCCCGTCACGAATCGGGGCGCGACCAGATCCACAACCCGCTGATCACCGCCACGCTGATCGGCACGAATCGCCAATATCCGGGCAGCAGGAAAAGGCCGATGACCCCGCTGCCCCCCAGCATCGCGGTCGACATCCATTTGCCATAGCGCGGGATGGCGCCGTTGCGCCGCCACGCATGAATGGGCGGGCCGAAATGGCGGTGGTCGAGCAGCCACGCCTCGAAGCGCGGGCTCGACCGCGCGAAGCAAAAGGCCGCCAGGATGACGAACGGCACGGTCGGCAGCAGCGGCAGGAACACGCCGATAAAGCCCAGGGTCAGCGCGATGATGCCCGCAGTCAGGTAAAGGATGCGAACCATTCGCAACCCGTGCCACGAAGCGCGGGGCAAAGCGAGCGTTTAGCGACCCGGGGTTATGCCGCGCGGCGGGCCCGCCACTGCGCCGCGCTCTGCCCCCACGCATCGACGCGGAACCGGTCGAGCGGCGGCGGCAGCGTCACCGGGCCGCCATTTTCGGACCCGAGGCGTCGCGCGAGCGCGATCGACCGCGCATTGTCGGGATCGATAGTGTGGATGATGTGATCCCACCCGAGGATGTCGACCGCATAATCCATGCACGCGACCGCCGCCTCATGCGCATAGCCGCGCCCGGCGACCTCCGGAGTTACGCCCCAGCCGACTTCGGTGCCCGGCCACCCCTCGGGCTGCCACGGCCCGATCCGGCCGATCCAGCGCCCGGTCGCGCGCTCGACGACCGAAAACATCGCAAAGCCGCGGATCGACCACGCGCCGCGCATTGCCGCCAGCTCGCGCCATGCCTCCGCGCGCGACTTGGTGCCGCCCAGGAAGCGCATCGTCGCCTCGTCCGCCGCGAACGCGGCCCAGCCGTCCAGGTCGGATGCTTGCGGCAGGCGCAGCACCAGCCGCTGCGTGAACAGGATCGGCTCGCTCACGCGAACCGCTGGCGCAGTTGCAGCATCGCCAGCGCCGCCTTGGCCGCCTCGCCGCCCTTGTCCTTCTGGTCGGGGCGGGCGCGGACCAACGCCTGGGCTTCGTTCTCGACGGTCAGGATGCCGTTGCCGATCGCGACGCCGTCCATGCTGAGCGCCATCAGCCCGCGCGCGCTTTCGCCCGCGACGATCTCGAAATGATAGGTCTCGCCGCGGATGACGACGCCGAGCGCGACGAACGCGTCGTAGCGCCCGCTTTCGACCGCCAGCGCCACCGCGCCGGGCACTTCCAGCGCGCCGGGCACCGTCACCGTCTCATGGGCATGCCCCGCCCCCTCGATCGCGGCGCGCGCGCCCGCAAGCAGCAGGTCGTTCAGATGGTCGTAGAATCGCGCCTCAACGATCAGCAGCCTCGCCATTTACCTCACTCCCCCGTGCCGCAATCGATCGGCCGTTCGCCGACGATCGACAGGCCATAACCGTCCAGCCCGACCATCGTGTGGTGCGTATTGGTCAGCAGGATCATCTCGCGCACGCCCAGTTCGGTCAGGATGGTCGCGCCGACGCCATAGTCGCGCAACTCCTCCATGTCGCGCGGCGCGAGCGCCCCCATGCGGGCCTGAAGCGCGACCGAGAAGGAATCGACCCGGGTCGGGCTGATAACGACGACGATGCCCGCACCGGCTTCGCCGATCATCTCCATCGACCGGCGCAACAGGCCGGCGCGGTCGCCTTCCTCGCCGAAAATGTCGCCGAACGGGTTGAGCGCGTGCATGCGGACCAGCACCGGCTGCGACGGATCGATCCGCCCCTTGACCAGCGCGACCTGTTCGCTGCCCGTCGCCTTGTTCCAGAAGGTCATCGCGGTCCATTCGCCGCCCCACTGGCTGACGAACCTGGCCTCCGCGCGGCGCTCGACGAGATGGTCGTGGCGGCGACGATAGGCGATCAGGTCGCGGATCGTTCCGATCTTGAGGTTGTGGAGCTGGGCGAAGGCGACCAGGTCGTCCATCCGCGCCATCGTGCCGTCGTCCTTCATGATCTCGCAGATCACGCCCGCCGGGTTGAGCCCGGCCAGGCGCGCGACGTCGACGGCGGCTTCGGTATGGCCGGCGCGCACCAGCACCCCGCCCTCGCGCGCGACCAGCGGAAAGACATGGCCGGGCGTCACGATCTCGTCCCGGCCCTTCGACGCGTCGATCGCGACCGAGATGGTGCGCGCGCGGTCGCCCGCCGAAATGCCGGTGGTGACGCCGTCGCGCGCCTCGATGGACACGGTGAAGGCGGTTTCGTGCCGCGTGCCGTTGTTGCGGCTCATCAGGTCGAGGCCGAGCTCGTCGATCCGCGACTTGGTCATCGCCAGGCAGATCAGGCCGCGGCCGTAGCGCGCCATGAAATTGATCGCATCGGGCGTCGCCATCTGCGCCGGGATGACCAGGTCGCCCTCATTCTCGCGATCCTCGTCATCGACCAGGATGAACATGCGCCCGTTGCGCGCCTCGTCGATGATTTCCTCGGGCGTCGAAAGAAAGGCGTGGCGCAGCCGCGACAGTTCAGCCTCTTGCACGATAATGCTCCATGCGTTGCAGGTAGCGGGCGAGCACGTCGATCTCCACGTTGACGGGCCGGCCGGCTGCGAAATCGCCGATCGTGGTGACGGCGGCGGTGTGCGGGATGATGTTCAGGCCAAAGCGCGTGCCGTCGGCCACATCCTCGACCGCGTTGACGGTCAGCGACACGCCGTCGACGGTGATCGATCCCTTCGCGGCAATGAACGGGGCAAGTTCGGCAGGCGCATGGATGACGATGCGGTGCGATCCGCCCTCGGGCGTGACCGACACGACCTCGCCCACGCCGTCGACATGGCCCGTGACGATATGCCCGCCCAGCTCGTCGCCCAGCTTCATCGCGCGCTCCAGGTTGAGCCGCGCGCCCGCGCGCCACTGGTGCGCGGCAGTGCGCGACACCGTTTCGCCCGACACATCGACCGCGAACCAGCCGCCGATGCCCTGCGCCCCCGGCGCCGGCGCGCCCTTGTCGACGACGGTCAGGCACACGCCCGAACATGCGATCGACGCGCCCAGATCGACCGACGACATATCGTAGCCGGTGTCGATGACGAGGCGCAGGTCGCCGCGATCCTCCGCCGTGCGAACCGTGCCGATATCGGTGATGATGCCGGTGAACATCGCTTCCCTCAATTCCTGACGCGCTCGTAGACCTCGACCCGGTCGCTGCCAAGCATCCGCGTGTCGTGCGCCTGCCAGCAGCCGTGCGCGGCATTCAGGTCGGTCAGGCCGATGTCGGGCAGGCCGCGCGCTCCGCCGATCACGATCGGCGCGCGATAGATCAGCAGCCGGTCGACCCGGTCGGCGGCGAGGAACGCCGCCGCCGTTACCGCGCCGCCCTCGACCATCAGATGATTGCCGGGCAATGCGTCGATCCGCTCGACCGCGTCGATCGCGGTCCAGCCCGCCGCATCATCGGGCAAGGGATGGCGGGTCAGCACGATGCGCGCCGGCGATCGCGACGCCAGCCCGGGCAGCCGTACGTCGAGGTGCGGGCGATCGGCGTCAAAGGTGCCGCGCCCGACCAGGATGGCGTCATGGCGGCTGCGCTCGACGTGCGCGTGCGCGCGTGCCGCCTCGCCGGTGATCCACTGGCTGCGCCCGTCCGCCATCGCCACCCCGCCATCGAGCGACAGCGCGAGTTTGAGCGTGACGTGCGGACGACCCAGCTGCTGGCGGGTGAGAAACCCGGCCAGCGAGCGCCGCGAGGCGGAATCGTCAAGCAGTACGACGTCGACCCCGGCGTCGCTCAGCCGCGCCGCCCCCCTGCCGTCGGTGCGCGGATCGGGGTCGCGGACACCGATGACGACGCGGACGATGCCCGCCGCGGGGATCAGGTCGGCGCAGGTCGGACCGCGCGGCGAGGCATGCGCGCACGGCTCCAGCGTCGTGTAAAGCGTCGCCCCCTTCGCCCGTGCGGCCGCCAGTTCGATCGCCTGCGCTTCGGCATGGGGGCGGCCGCCCGGCTGGGTCCAGCCGCGCCCGACGACCACGCCGTCGCGCACGATCACACAGCCGACCGCCGGGTTGGGTGCGCTTCGCACCCGCGCGCGTTCGGCCAGCGCCGCCGCCGCGGCCAGCCAGCGCCGATCGTCGCCTGCGTTCAGATGCCGAGCCGCTCGAGCCGGTCGTCGAGCCGCTTGAACTCGGCCTGGCGCTTCAGCTGGCGGGCGCGCAGCTCGGCCGCTCGCTTCTTCTCGGCGATCAGATCGGCCTTCTGCCGGTCGATGATCTCGCGGTCGGTGCGGCTGAGCGGCCAGCTTTCGACATAAAGCACGTCGCGCTTGTACGTCGGCGGGATCGCCGCATCCTTGTAGAGCGCGAACAGGATCGTGCCGGTCACCGCAAACGAGATCACCATGAACCCGATTTCGTGCGGCTTGCGCAACGCGAGGAAGCGACGAAGGTCGCGCCAGGCGCGCAACGGCGAAAGGGATCGGAGAAACGACATCGCGTGCCAAGATAGGGTGGCGGAGCCGGTGAGGCCAGCCCCGCGCAACTGCACCCCCGGCAAGCTCAGCTTTCGAGCTGGAAGCGCACGGTCATCTCGCGCCACGCCTCCACCGCGACGCCGTCGCGCGTCGCCGGGCGGAACCGCCAGTATCTGAGCGCGCGGTCGCGCGTCGCGTCGAAGAACGCATCGCTGGTCGCAAAGCTGCGCTCGACCGCTTTGACCCGTCCGTCGGTGCCGATCAGCACGCGCACCGTGACCCGTCCCTCGTTTTCCGCGAAACGTTCGCGCGACGGATAGATCGGCTGGAAGGCGTCGGCATAGCGGGGATCCACCCGCGCATCGACGAACACCGGCGCCGGCTTGACGGGTTCGGTCACGGTGCCCGCGCCGGTGCCGGTGCCGCCTTCGATCCCGCTGCCCGGAAAGACATCACCCGTCGGCGGCACCACGTCGGTGTCGAGCAGATTGGGACTGGGCTCGAACGGCTTGACGATCGGCTCGCGAATCATCGGCCCGGCGGGCGGCGCGGGCGTCTCGATCTTGCGCTCCACCGGCTTGGGCAGCGGTTCGGGCGGCACGGGGTCGAGCGGCACGAAGATCGTCTTCGTCGTGCGATCGATGAACTTCGTTGCGTCGACTGCACCGATCGCGATCATCACCATGACCATGCCGCCGCTCAGCGCGAACGCGCCGGCCAGCGCGACCGGATCGATCCGCTTTCTGCCCAGATAGCCTGCACCCATCTTGCATCTCCCACGCCTCAAGGGAGTGCAATGTTACATCATCTCGTCATCCGATGATATAGAATTACATGACGCGCTGCAGCGTGGCAGTGGCGGTGCCCCCGGTTCGACCAGGGTTACGCGGTGCGCGGCCGTACGCCGGGTCTAGCCGGCGGCGGCGGCGAGCCGCGCGATCGCGCGGTCACGACCGATCAGCGGTAGCAATTCGGCCATGTCCGGGCCGTGTTCGCGCCCGGTCAGTGCCAGGCGCAGCGGCAGGAACAGCGCGCGCCCCTTGCGCTCGGTTGCCGCCTTCAGCCCGGCGGTGAGCGCCGCCCAGGGCGCGTTCGACCAGTCGATCTCTCCCGCCATTTTGGCGGCGCGGCGAAGAAAGTCGCGGTCCGTTTCAGCCACCGCGCCGATCGCCGGCGCCGATTCGATCACGCGCCACCAGTCGGCGGCGTCGGCCACCCTTTCCAGATTGGGGCGGATCGCCTGCCACGCGGCCGCGTCCATCCCGTCGGGCAACCGATGACGGACGGCGGCATAGTCGAGCTGATGGATCAGCCGGGCGTTGAGCTGCGCCAGCTCCGCCTCGTCGAAGCGCGCGGGCGCACGTCCGAAGTGCGACAGGTCGAACTGCTCCGCCAGCGCCTCTGCACTGGCAAAGGGCCGGACCGGATCGCTGGTGCCAATCCGCGCGAGCAGCGACAGGATCGCCATCGGTTCGATGCCGTCCAGCCGGAACTGGTCGCAGCCCAGCGAGCCCAGCCGCTTGGACAATTTGCCCTCCGCGCCGGTCAGCAGCGCGACATGCGCAAAGCGCGGGGGCGCGGCGCCCAGCGCGGCGAACATCTGCAGCTGCGCGGCGGTGTTGGTCACGTGATCCTCGCCGCGCACCACGTCGGTGATGCCCATGTCGATGTCGTCGATCACCGAGGGGAGCAGGTAGAGCCACGACCCGTCGGCGCGGCGGACCACCGGATCGCTCATCAGCGCGGGGTCGAAACGCTGCGGCCCGCGCACGCCGTCATCCCAGACGATCGGGCCGTCATGATTCATCCGGAAACGCCAGTGCGGACGCAGGCCCTCGCCCTCCAGCCGCGCGCGATCGGCATCGCTCAGCTTCAGCGCGGCGCGATCATAGACGGGCGGCAGCCCGCGCCCGAGCTGCACCTTGCGCTTGAGGTCGAGTTCCTCGGGCGTTTCATAGGCGGGATAGACGTGCCCGGCCGCCGCGAGCTCGCGGAACCGCCGCTCGTAAAGCGCGAAGCGATCCGACTGACGCACTTCGGCATCCGGACGCATGCCCAGCCAGGCCAGGTCGTCGCGGATCGCCACGACATGGCCCTCGCGCGACCGTTCGGCGTCGGTATCGTCGATGCGCAGCAGAAAGCGCCCGCCCGCACGGCGCGCCGCCATCCAGTTGAGCAGCGCGGTGCGCAGGTTGCCGACATGCAGCTGCCCGGTCGGGCTGGGCGCGAAACGCGTGATGATCGTCATGGGCGTGCGCTCTATGCCGCAGGCGTCCGCGCGGCAATTCGCAATTCAGCGCGCCGGGTGCGCAGTCCGTTCGCAGACCCGCCGCCCTCGGCCTTCCCTTGTTCTGTCCCACCTTCGTCACCCCGGCACGAGTCCGGGGTGACGAGGAGATACAGGTCGGGGCTTTGCGTGCCAAGCAAGGTCGCTCCCTGCCGCGCCCCCTTCCCGTCGCGTGAAAGCACGCTAAAGGGAGCGCAGACCCCAAACTGTCATGGAGACGCGTCGGCATGAAGCTGCTGGCCGGCAATTCGAACCCGCCCCTTGCCGAGGCGATCGCGGGCTATCTGGAACTGCCGTTGACCGCGGCCAATGTGCGCCGTTTCGCCGACGAGGAAATCTTCGTCGAAGTGCTGGAAAATGTGCGCGGCGAGGATGTGTTCGTCCTCCAGTCCACCGCCTATCCCGCCAACGACAATCTGATGGAGATGCTGATCATGATCGACGCGCTGAAACGCGCGTCGGCCAAGCGGATCACCGCGGTCATCCCCTATTTCGGCTATGCCCGCCAGGACCGGAAGCCGGGGCCGCGCACCCCGATCTCGGCCAAGCTGGTCGCCAATCTCATCACCGTCGCCGGGGCCGATCGCGTGCTGTCGGTCGACCTCCATGCCGGCCAGATCCAGGGCTTTTTCGACATCCCGACCGACAATCTCTACAGCGCGCCGGTGATGTCCGCCGACATCGAGACGCGCTTCGGCGACAAGAACCTGATGGTCGTCTCTCCCGATGTCGGCGGCGTGGTGCGTGCCCGCGCGCTCGCCAAGCGGCTCGGCAACGCGCCGCTCGCCATCGTCGACAAGCGCCGCGAGCGACCCGGCGAATCGGAGGTGATGAACATCATTGGCGACGTCGCGGGACGGTTCTGCGTCCTGATCGACGACATCGTCGATTCGGCCGGCACGCTCTGCAACGCCGCAGCGGCGCTGAAGGCGGCGGGCGCGGAAGGGGTCGTCGCCTATTGCACGCACGGCGTCCTGTCGGGCGGCGCGGTGGCGCGCGTCGATGCCTCCGCGCTTGAGGAGCTCGTCATCACCGATTCGATCGGCAACCATGCGATCGTCACCGGCGCGCAGCGAATCCGCCATCTGACCATCGCGCCGCTGCTTGCCGAGGCGATCCGCCGCATCGCCGAGGAAGCGTCGGTCTCCAGCCTGTTCGATTAGCCGCGGCTGGCGGTCAGCCGCAGCAGCACCAGCACGCCCGCCGCCACGAACCCGGTCAACGCCAGCACGGCATAGGTCAGCGTTTCCAGCAGGCGCGCGATCCGCTCGATCGCGCCGTCGCGTGCGGCACCCGACATCGCGACGGGCCGCTCGCCCGGCGGCGTCGGCGCTGCACCTTCGTCGCCGGCACGCCCGTCGGTCAGCAGTGGCGCGTCGGGTGCGGAGGGTACCGGCATCGACACGCTGTTGTCGGCGGCCCCTTCCCCGGCACCGACGGGTGTCGTCGCCGACAGCGACGCGATCGCCTGGATCAACGCAAAGGTGGCGAGCCCGCTGACGATCAGGAACAGCGTGCGCCCCAGCCAGTCGGCGATGCTCACGCCTCGACTTCGTCCAGCACCGCCGGGTTGACGCGCACCGGCGCGCGCACACCCGCGAGGCCACGCCGCTTCAGCTCGGCCTTCAGCGCCTCGGGCTTCGGCGCCCACAGGAATCCGAAGCTGACCGTGCCGTGCTTGGTCTCAACCGCATGGTGCAGCCGGTGGGCGGAGATGATCCGCTTCATATAGGCTGACTTCGGCAGATAGCGGTGGTTCAGCCGACGATGGACGATGATGTCGTGAAAGCCGAGATAGATCGCGCCATAGCCCGCGATTCCCGCACCGACCCACAGCGTCCATTCCGGCCAGCCGGCATAGACGCCGCCCACTAGCAGCGTGATCGACGGGGTCGCGAACAGCACGAAATACAGGTCGTTCAGCTCCCAATTGCCGGTGCGCGGGCGGTGATGGCTTTCGTGCAGGAACCAGCCCGGCCCGTGCATCAGCCAGCGATGCGCCACATAGGCGAACCCCTCCATGCCCAGGATGGTCGCGACGAAGATAAGAAGGCCGGTTGCGAGCTGCATGAGCGCGATATAGCGATGCCGTCCGATGAACGCGAGACGTCCTGAAGCCCGGGTGATGCGTGTTGCCACGCTTGCGGCCGCGTTGCTCGCCCTGACCGGCTGTGCCGTCCCGGAGGCCCGGCTGCGCAGCGGGCTGCAACGCGCCGGGGTACGGCCGGCGCTCGCCGCCTGCATGGCCGAACGGATGGTCGACCGGCTGTCGCTCGCCCAGCTCGCGCGGCTCGGCGACCTGCCCGACGCCGACGAGTCGCGCGATGTCGGCGAATTTCTTCGCCGGGTGCGCGCATTGCGCGACCCCGAAATCCTTGCCGTTACGTCAAGCTCGGCGGCGCTGTGCGCCACCGGCATCGCGCGCTGATCGGGCCGGCGGACGCACGCGCCTTTCCCCCTGCACGGGTTTGATTCACGCCCGCCACTGTGCTTTAGGCCACCGCAATCACCCGCGCTGATCGAGGAAGGCCGCACCCCATGAACATCCATGAATATCAGGCCAAGGAACTGCTGGCGAAGTTCGGTGTGCCCGTGCCCGCCGGTCATGCCGCGATGAGCGTCGAGGAAGCCGTCGCGGCATCGAAGAAGCTGCCGGGGCCGCTTTATGTGGTGAAGGCCCAGATCCATGCCGGTGGGCGCGGCAAGGGCAAGTTCAAGGAATTGCCGCCCGAGGCCAAGGGTGGCGTCCGCCTCGCCCGCACCGAGGACGAGGTGCGCGCGGCAGCGAGCGAGATGCTCGGCAACACGCTGGTCACGATCCAGACGGGCGAGGCCGGCAAGCAGGTCAACCGCCTCTACGTCACCGACGGCGTCGACATCGATCGCGAATTCTACCTCGCGCTCCTCGTCAACCGCGCCAGCGGCCGGATCGGCATGGTCGTTTCGACCGAGGGCGGCATGGACATCGAAACCGTCGCCCATGACACGCCGGAAAAGATCCACACGATCGACATCGATCCCGCGACCGGCTTCATGCCGCATCACGGCCGCGCCGTCGCCGCCGCGCTCGGCCTGACCGACGATCTCGCCAAGCAGGCCGCGTCGACCGCATCGAAGCTCTACGACGCGTTTCTGGGCACCGACGCCGCGCAGATCGAGATCAACCCGCTCGCGGTCACCAAGGACGGCAAGCTGATGGTGCTCGATGCCAAGGTCGGCTTCGATTCGAACGCGATGTTCCGCCACAAGGACCTGATGGACCTGCGCGACGAGACCGAGGAGGACCCGGCGGAGCTCGAAGCATCGAAATACGACCTCGCCTATATCAAGCTCGACGGCGACATCGGCTGCATGGTCAACGGCGCGGGCCTCGCCATGGCGACGATGGACATCATCAAGCTCAACGGCATGTTCCCGGCCAACTTCCTCGACGTCGGCGGCGGCGCATCGAAGGAGAAGGTGACGGCCGCGTTCAAGATCATCCTGAGCGATCCGGCGGTGAAGGGCATCCTGGTCAACATCTTCGGCGGCATCATGCGTTGCGACATCATCGCCGAAGGGATCGTCGCCGCGGCCAAGGAAGTGAACCTGTCGGTCCCGCTGGTCGTCCGCCTCGAAGGCACCAATGTCGAACAGGGCAAGGCGATCCTGGCCAATTCGGGCCTGGCAATCGTGCCCGCCAACGACCTGGGCGATGCGGCACAGAAGATCGTGGCGGAAGTGAAGCGGGCGGCGTAAAGAACGCGCATGATCGAAAATGTCGAGAACCTGATCCGTGAACCTCTGAGGCGCTTTCAGGCGACGCTGGAGCGGATCGAGCGCGACTTGCGCGAGCTGACGACGCGGCCGACGGAAACGCACACGTTGGTGCTGGGCCTGCGGCGCGATCAGGTGAACGACGCCGAGCTTGCAGCGTACCTTCAAGTGCAGCTTGGCACCGTCAAGGATCGGCTCGACCGGATCGAGCGCAGGCTCGATCTGGCGAACTGACCTCCGCCCTCCCCAGG
The DNA here is from genome assembly GCF_001557005.1 of Sphingomonas sp. CCH15-F11. Taxonomy (NCBI): domain Bacteria; kingdom Pseudomonadati; phylum Pseudomonadota; class Alphaproteobacteria; order Sphingomonadales; family Sphingomonadaceae; genus Sphingomonas; species Sphingomonas sp. CCH15-F11. Next base: position 55,257 of record NZ_LSKG01000134.1, read on the forward strand.
AGCGGTTCAAGAAACTGTAGAGAGAATGCCGATGAAAATCCTCGTCCCCGTCAAGCGCGTGCTTGACTATAACGTAAAGCCCCGCGTGAAGGCCGACGGCACCGGCGTCGACCTCGCCAACGTCAAGATGAGCATGAACCCCTTCGACGAGATCGCGGTCGAGGAAGCCATCCGCCTGAAGGAAAAGGGCGTGGCGACCGAGATCGTCGTGGTGTCCGTGGGCGAGGCCAAGGCCCAGGAAACGCTGCGCACCGCGCTCGCCATGGGTGCGGACCGCGCGATCCTGGTCACGCATGACGGCCCGGTCGAGCCGCTGGGCGTCGCCAAGCTGCTCGCCAAGATCGCGGCCGAGGAGGCGCCCGGCCTGATCATCCTGGGCAAGCAGGCGATCGACGACGACAACAACCAGACCGGCCAGATGCTGGGCGCGCTGCTCGGCTGGGCGCAGGGCACCTTTGCCAGCAAGGTCGAGGTCAGCGGTGAGACCGTCGCCGTCACGCGCGAGATCGACGGTGGCCTCGAAACCGTATCGCTCAAGCTGCCGGCGATCATTACCACCGACTTGCGGCTCAACGAACCGCGCTATGCCTCGCTGCCCAACATCATGAAGGCGAAGTCCAAGCCGCTCGCGCAGAAGACCCCGGCCGATTACGGCGTCGACCTGACCCCGCGGCTGACCGTCGTGTCGGTCGCCGAGCCGCCCAAGCGCCAGGCAGGCGTCAAGGTTGCCGATGTCGATGAGCTGGTGACGAAGCTGAAGGCGATGGGAGTGGCGAAGTGAAGACTCTGGTTCTGGTCGAACATGACGGTCAGTCCGTCAAGGATGCCACGCTCGCCGCGGTGACCGCTGCGGGCAAGCTGGGCGAGGTCCATCTGCTCGTCGCGGGCGAAAATGTCGGCGCGGTTGCCGGCGAAGCCGCGAAGATCGCGGGCGTTGGCAAGGTGCATGTCGCCGACGATGCGGCCTTTGGCCATGGGCTGGCGGAAAACGTCGCGCCGCTCGCCGCCGAGCTGATGGGCCATCACGACGTGTTCGTGGCCCCCGCCACCACCAGCGGCAAGAACATCGCGCCGCGCGTCGCCGCGCTGCTCGACGTCATGCAGATCTCCGAAATCCTGTCGGTCGAGGGGCCCGACACCTTCACCCGCCCGATCTATGCCGGCGCGGCGATCGCGACGGTCAAGTCGTCGGACGCCAAGAAGGTTATCACCGTGCGCGGCACCGCGTTCGACAAGGCCGCGCGCGAAGGCGGCAGCGCGGAGATCGAGAATGTCGCCTCCACCGGCGACAAGGGCCTGTCGAACTTCGTCTCCGCCGAGCTCGCCCAGTCGGCGCGGCCCGAGCTGACCAGCGCCAAGGTGATCGTCTCGGGCGGTCGCGCGCTGGGGTCGGAAGAGCAGTTCCACGCGCTGATCGATCCGCTCGCCGACAAGCTCGGCGCCGGCGTCGGCGCCAGCCGCGCGGCGGTCGACGCGGGCTATGCCCCCAACGACTATCAGGTCGGCCAGACCGGCAAGATCGTCGCCCCCGAAGTCTATGTCGCGGTCGGCATTTCGGGTGCGATCCAGCATCTGGCCGGCATGAAGGATTCAAAGACGATCGTCGCGATCAACAAGGACGAGGACGCCCCGATCTTCCAGGTCGCGGACCTCGGTCTGGTCGGCGACCTGTTCAAGCTCGTCCCGGAGCTGACGGAGAAGCTGTGATTGAAATCGTGAGTGCCGACGCGCTCACCTTCGATCGCGATGGGGCGGTGCGACATTCTCGCGCCGCCCTTTCGATTCTCCGTCACCTCGCGCACCTTGCCAGCCAGCTTCCGCAGGACTGCGCGGGCACGCGGATCGCAAAGGTGCCGCTGCTCGCGACCTTGATCCAGCCGGGCGGCGTCGCTGACGGGATCGCGAAAGCCTATCTCGGCCGCGGGGCCAGACCGGTTCGCGCGATCCTGTTCGACAAAACCGCGCGGCAGAACTGGGCGCTCGGATGGCATCAGGACCGGACGATCTGGGTTCAGTCCCGGCATGACAAATCCGGCTTCGGGCCCTGGACCGTCAAGCAGGGACTGGTCCATGTCGAACCGCCCTTCGCACTCATCGAACGGATGATCACGATGCGTCTCCACCTCGATCCTGTCCCGGTCGACAACGCGCCGCTGCTGATCGCACCGGGCTCACATCGGCTGGGTCGGATTGCCGAGCGCGACATAGACGGGGTCGTTGCGCGATGCGGCGCGCACGCCTGCCTCGCCGAACCTGGCGATATCTGGGTCTATGCGACGCCCATTCTGCATGCGTCGCATCCCGCACAGGGCGCGCGGCGGCGAGTGCTCCAACTCGACTATTCGACCGATCGGCTGCCCGCGCCGCTGCAATGGGGCATGTCCGGCACCGAACATGATCGTGCCGCCACATGAACCGCCCGACCCCCGACCCCGTCGGCCCGGGCCAGGAAAGCGTATGGGATTATCCCCGTCCGCCAATCGTCGCGCCGGCGCGCGGGCATGTGGTCATCCAACATCGCGGCGTGACCGTCGCCGATACCCGCGCGGCGCTGCGCACGCTGGAGACCAGCCACCCGCCGACCTACTACCTGCCGCCCGACAGCGTTGCGCCGGGCCTGCTGCGCACCGCGCCGGGGTCGAGTTTCTGCGAGTGGAAGGGCTGGGCACGCTATTTCGACCTGGTGTTGCCCGACGAAACGGTTGCCGGCGTGGCATGGAGCTATCCCGATCCGACGCGCGGCTTTGCGGCATTGCGCGATCACCTCGCCTTCTACGCCGCGCCGCTCGACGCGGTGACGATCGACGGCGAGCAGGTGACCCCCCAGCCCGGCGGTTTTTATGGTGGCTGGATCACCCGCAACCTCGCCGGCCCGTTCAAGGGCGTGCCGGGCAGCCGCTTCTGGTGAACGGGCGGCACCGTGAATTCCCCTGATGTCGCGCGCGGCGGGCTGCTATGCGACGCGAGCCACACACCATGACCGTAGGAGACGAGCAATCCCCACGCACCGCATCGCCGTCGTCCAGGCAGGCAGTACCCTGTTCGACACCCCCGCCACGCTCGACCGCATGGCGCGGCATGTCGCTGCGCTGAAGGACGCGGGGGTCGAGCTTGCCGTCTTCCCGGAAGCCTATGTCGGCGGGTATCCCAAGGGGCTCGATTTCGGTGCGCGGGTCGGGTCGCGGACCCCGTCGGGCCGCGATGATTTCGCGCGCTATCATGCCGCGGCGATCGACGTTCCCGGACCGGAAACCGCGCGGATCGGCGAAATGGCGGCCGCCGCCGGGCTGACGCTCGTCACCGGCGTCATCGAGCGCGACGGGGGAACGCTTTATTGCACCGCGCTCACCTTCGGCCCCGACGGCACGCTGATCGCCCGCCACCGCAAGCTGATGCCGACCGCCAGCGAGCGGCTGATCTGGGGTCAGGGCGACGGATCGACGCTGCCGGTGGTCGACACGCAGGTGGGTCGCGTCGCGGCCGCGATCTGCTGGGAAAACTACATGCCCGCGCTCCGCCAATATTATCACGCCGCGGGCGTCCAGTTCTATTGTGCGCCGACCGTCGACGATCGCGACATGTGGCCCGTGTCGATGCGCCACATCGCCTATGAAGGCCGCTGTTTCGTGCTCAGCGCCTGCCAGTTCATGACCCGCGCCGATGCCCCCGCCGATTATGCGTGCATCCAGGGCGATGACCCCGCAACCGTGCTGATCCGCGGCGGCAGCATGATCGTCTCGCCGTTGGGGGAGGTCCTGGCCGGCCCGGTCTATGGCGCGGAGGCGGTACTGGTCGCCGATATCGACCCGGGCGACATCGCGCGCGGCAAGTACGACCTCGACGTTGCCGGCCATTATGCGCGGCCCGACATCTTCGAATTGCGTGTGGACACCCGCGCCCGCCCGCCGGTGCGAGCAACCGACGGATAGCCGCGCGGTCGGGGGTGTTTCAGCGGGGCTGAAAACGAGTCTAGAACCCGCTCAGGAAGCTCGCGACGTTCGCGCCCAGCGCGTCGACGGCATAGCCGCCCTCCATCACGATCACCGTCGGCCACCCGCACGCGGCGATGTCGCGTGCGATCGGGGCATAGTCGGCGGTGGCCAGCCGGAAGTGGCTGATCGGATCGCCGATGAAGGTGTCGGCACCAAAGCTCACGACCAGGAGCCCCGGCGCGAAACGGGCGATCGCGTCGAGCGCGGTCGCCTGCGCCGCGCGGAAAGCGTCGATCCCGGTCCCCTGGGGCAGCGGCAGGTTGAGCGTCGCGCCTTCGCCCGCCCCAGCGCCGACTTCATCGGCATGGCCCCAGAAGAACGGATAGTCGGTCGCCGGATCGGCATGGACGCTCGCGTAGAAGATGTCGCCGCGCTCCCAGAAAATGTCCTGGGTGCCGTTGCCGTGGTGATAGTCGATGTCGAGGAGCGCGACGCGCGCCACCCCTGCGTCGCGCGCGGCTTGGGCGGCGACCGCGGCGTGGTTCAGGTAGCAATAGCCGCCGCAATAATCCGCACCCGCATGGTGGCCGGGCGGACGCGACAGGGCAAAGGCCGTGCGCTCGCCCGCCAGCACCGCGTCGAGCGCCGACAAGGCCGACTGGGTCGCGCCATAGCTGGCGGCATAGGTCGCCGCCATGATCGGGGTCGACGCATCGAAGCTGAACTGGCCGATCCGCGCATCGATGCGGCTCAGCTTCAGCGGCCGACGGCCGACCACCGGCCAGACATAGCCGATCACATCGCCGCCGCGCCCCGCCGCCGCCCACTCGGCCGCCGCACCCTGCAGGAAATCCAGATAGTCGCCGCCATGCACCGCGCGGATCGCGTCGTCGCCATGATCGACCGGCGGTGCTGCCCCGCCGATTGCATCCAGGATGGCGCGGGCACGCGCGGGAACCTCGGCATAGGGCGTCCAGCCGCCATTGTGCAGTTCCTGCACGGGCGCGTGGGCAAGCTGGGCGGGATCAAAGAAGGCGCGCATGCGATCAGAGCCCCGCCACTTCGCGCAATGCTGCTTCCTGCTTGGCTGCGCGCTCGGCCGCGGTGTCCGCGCCGCGCAGGATCAGGTAGCCCGCGACCGCCGACAGGATCGACCCGAGCAGCACGCCGATCTTGACCTCGTCGATCAGCAGTTCGTTGCCGGGAAAGGCGAGGCCGCCGATGAACAGGCTCATCGTGAAACCGATGCCGGCCAGCATCGCGACGCCATAAATCTGGGTCCAGCTGGCCCCGCCCGGACGTTCGGCGATGCCCAGCTTCACCGCGCCCCAGATCGCCGCGAAAATCCCGAACTGCTTGCCCAGGAACAGGCCGAGCAGCACCGCGAGCGGCAGCGGTTCGAGGATGATCGCGGGGCTCAGTCCGGAAAGCGAGACCCCGGCATTGGCAAAGCCGAACACGGGGACGACGAGATAGGCGACCCAGCCGTGCAGCGCATGCTCCAGCCGGTGGAGCGGCGACTCATGCGCGTCGGGCGTGCCGGGCGTCTTGACGATCGGGATCATCATCGCGGTCAGCACGCCCGCGATCGTCGCGTGGACGCCCGACAGGAAGACGAAGTACCACAGGACCAAGCCGAGCAGCAGATAGGGCCAGAGCCGCAGCACGTTCGACTTGTTGAGCGCGTACATCACCGCCATCACCACCGCCGCGCCGAGCAGCGCCAGCGATTTCAACCCCGCCGTATAGGCAAGCGCGATGATCAGCACCGCGCCCATGTCGTCGACGATCGCGACCGTGGTCAGGAACAGCTTGAGCGACGCGGGGGCGCGCTTGCCCAGGATCGCGAGCACGCCGATGGCGAACGCGATGTCGGTCGCCGCCGGGATCGCCCAGCCCTGCGCCAGCGCCGCGTCGCCGCGGGTCACCGCCAGATAGACCAGCGCGGGCACGACCATGCCGGCGGCCGCCGCGATGAAGGGCAGGCGGCGGCGCTCCCAGGTGGCGAGCCGCCCGTCAACGAACTCGCGCTTGATCTCGAGCCCGACGAGCAGGAAGAACACCGCCATCAGCGCGTCGTTGACCCACAGGTGGATGGTCATCGGCCCGTATTTCGGACTGATCACCGGCCCGGTTTCCAGGTGGAGCAGGTGGAAATACGCTTCCGACATCGCGTCCAGATTGGCGATCACCATCGCCAGCGCCGCCGCCGCGATCAGGATGATCCCGCCGGCCGCCTCGCTTTTCAGGAACTGACGCAATGCCGAATTGCCGCCCCGGCGTGCCGTCATCCCGCTTCCCCCGTCCATTGCCTTGTCGGACCCTCGTAGATGCTGGCCCCGGTCGAGAAAACCCCTTACCGAGCGCAGGATGGAGTTGCCCCACATGGTCGCCCGGCTCAACCCGATGTTCCGTTGGTGGCTCGACCATGTCGTGACCAGCGTCGACCACAACCGCGTCATGGACCGGGTGCGCGACGATGCGGGGTGGAGCGGCCGATACGCCTTCATGGTGCTGATGTCGGCGGGCATCGCGGTGCTCGGGCTGCTGCTGTCGTCGCCGGCGGTGGTGATCGGCGCGATGCTGATCTCGCCGCTGATGGGGCCGATCATCGGGCTGGGCTTCGGCCTGGCCACCTTCGATTCGGACGAGATCCGGACTTCGGCGAGTGCGCTGGCGCTCGGCACGGTGCTCGCGATCCTGTTCACCGCCGCGCTCGTCCTCATCTCGCCGCTCCAGAACGTGACCGACGAGATCGCGGCGCGGACCCGGCCCAACCTGTTCGATCTGATGGTCGCGTTGTTTTCCGCGCTCGCGGGTGCCTATGCGATGGTGCGCGGCCGCGAGGGCACGGTGGTGGGCGTGGCGATCGCCACCGCGTTGATGCCGCCGCTCGCGGTCGTCGGCTTCGGCCTGGCGACGACCAACTGGACGGTGTTCGGCGGCGCGCTGCTGCTGTTCCTCACCAACCTGATGACGATCGCGCTCGCCGCCGCGGTGATGGCGCGGCTCTATGGCTTCGGCTCGCACCTGACGCCGCAGCACACCCTGTTGCAGACGGTGCTGGTCATCGGCAGCTTCGTCGCGCTGGCGATCCCGCTCGGGCTGTCGCTGCGCCAGATCGCTTGGGAGACCGCGTCGTCACGGACCGCGCGCGAGGTCGTTGCGGCGCAATTCGCCGGCGACGCGCGGCTGAGCCAGATCGAGATCAACTATGCCCGCGATCCGATCAGCGTCGCCGCCGTGGTGCTGACCCCCAAGATCGAGCCGCAGGCCGAGCGCGCGGCGGCGGCGCGGCTGACCGAGCTGCTCGACCGGCCGGTGCGCGTCAGCCTGGAACAATATCGCGTCGGCACCAGCGCGCAGGCGGAGGCCGCGCAGATCGCGGCGGCGCGCGGCGGGCCGGCCGGGGCCGCGGGGGACCGCGTCACCCAGCGCATCGTTGCCCAGCTGGCGGTCGCCGCCGGCGTGGCGAGCGACCAGATCCTGGTCGATCCGGCCAATCACCGCATCCTCGTCAACGCGACCCCGTTGCCCGGCGCGACGATGGCGGCCTATCGCACGCTGGAGGCGCGCGTCGGCAGCGGCGCCAGCGGCTGGTCGGTCGAGCTCGTGCCGCCGATGGTCGCGCTGGGGCCCGTCGGCTTTGACGGCGACGAACCCGATACGGCGGGTGCAGATGCGATCGCCACCGCGATCTGGGCGGGGCAGCGGCTGAAGCTGCCCGTCACCGTCACTGGCCCAGCCGAGCCCGCCGGGCTGGTCGCCGAGCGGCTGACCGCGGCGGGGGTCGTCGCGACGGTCGAGCCGGCGGGCGGCGAGGTGCGGCTCGCCTGGGCGCTGCCGGAGGAGTGAGCCGGTCCTGATAAATCCGTCACCCGGGTCGAGCCCGGGGCTACGAACAGGGTTCAGCCGTCCGCGCCCGCTTTCGCCAGCGCGTCGGCGATCAGCTTGCGGCTGTTCTCGATACCGTAGAGCGCGATGAAGCTGCCCATGCGCGGGCCCTGCGCACTGCCGAGCAGCGTTTCATAGAGCGCGCGGAACCAGTCGCGGAGATTGTCGAACCCGGCGGTCTTGCCGATCTCGTACACCTCGTTCTGGATCGCTTCGGCATCGGCACCGGCGGGCAGCGCGGCGAGCACCGCGTCGAGACGGCGCAGCGCCTCGATCTCGACTCCTTCGGGCGCGCGGCGGACCAGGGTGGGGGCGACGACATCGCGGTTATAGGCAAGCGCCCGGTCGATCAGCGCGTCGAGCGCGGGATGGCTCTCCGGCGTCGCATCGGCGACATAGTTGCCGAGATAACCCCACACCTGCGCACGCGTCGCCGCCGCACCCATCACCCCGACCAGGTTGAGCAGCAGGCCGAACGTCACCGGCAGTCCGGCGACCGGCGGCGGGCCGTTGTGGATGTGGTGGACCGGATTGCCGAGCCGTTGTTCGACCGGCTGGTCGGCATAGTTGCCCGCGAACTGCCAATAGTCGTCGACCGCACGCGGGATGACGCCCATGTGCAGCGCCTTCGCCTTTTTCGGCTCGCGATAGATGTAGAAGGCCAGGCTTTCGTCGGTGCCATAGGTCAGCCATTGGTCGAGGCTGAGCCCGTTGCCCTTGGACTTCGAGATCTTCTCGCCTTTCTCGTCCAGGAACATCTCGTAATTGAAGCCCTCGGGCGGGCGGCCGCCGAGCACGCGGGCGATCTTGCCCGACTGAATGACCGAATCGATCAGGTCCTTGCCCGCCATTTCGTAATCGACGCCGAGCGCCACCCAGCGCATCGCCCAGTCGACCTTCCATTGCAGCTTGGCCCCGCCCGACAGGATCGACTGCTCGATCACGTCGCCGTCGTCGGTGAAGCGCACGATCCCCGCGTCGGCGTCGACGACCTCGACCGGGACCTGGAGCACCACGCCCGACTTCGGGCTGATCGGCAGGACGGGCGAATAGGTCGCCCGGCGCTCGGCGCGCAGCGTCGGCAGCACCACGTCCATGATCGCCTGATAGTGGCGCAGCACCGCGCGCAGCGCGTCGTCGAAGCGGCCGGACATGTAGTAATCGGTCGAGGACGCGAAGACATAGTCGAAGCCGAAGCGGTCGAGAAATTCGCGCAGCATGGCATTATTGTGCGCAGCAAAACTTTCGAACCGGCCGAACGGGTCGGGCACCCGTGTCAGCGGATGTCCCAGATATTGCTGCAGCATTTCGGGGTTGGGGACATTGTCGGGCACCTTGCGCAGGCCGTCCATATCGTCGGAAAAGGCGATCAGCCGGGTGGGCTGATCCGACAGCGTTTCAAATGCCCGCCGCACCATCGTTGTGCGCAGCACTTCGTTGAAGGTGCCGATATGCGGCAGTCCCGAGGGGCCATAGCCGGTTTCGAACAGCACCGGCGCAGCGCCAGGCTTGCCTTCGGGATAACGCTTCAACAGCTTGCGCGCTTCCTCATAGGGCCAGGCCTTGGACTCGAGGGCGGCGGCGCGCAGCGCGGGATCAATCTTGGTCATGATGCGATGCCCTTGGCGCGAAGCGACGCGAATCGCAAATCCGGGTGTGCGGGCGGATGCGCCGGGGCAAGCGAAGTTGCGGAAGTTGCGGGCTGTGACAGCTTTTGCACCCCCCGCGCCGCGGGCCGTGCGGGAAGGCGGCGGGGCAGGCGTTTGGCGGTGCGCATGACGCGACGCTGGCATGCCGCGCGGATGCAGGACAGCCGGTCCGGTCAGCAGGCGGGCGTCGGCGAAGCGCCCGGCGGCGGCGCATCGCCCAGTGCGCGCATCAGCAACTGGCCGAGCGACAGCGGGTCGCCGCGATAGGCGTCGCGCCAGTCGGGCGCGAAGCGATCGAGCATCTCCGCCTCCGTCGCGCCGAGCGCGTAGAAGGCACCGCGTTTCCAGATGCCCAGCCCCTGCGCGCGCGCGGATTTCAGGCTGGCCACCAGCGAGAGGTGACGTTCGCGCGCCGCCCGGCGCAGTTTGGGCGACCCCGCCCCCGCCACCCGCGCGAACTGAAGCTCGGTCCAGCGCGCCACCCCCTCCTGCCCCAGCTGGAATTCGAGATAGCAGCGGTCGCGGGCATCAAGGCGGCCAGTCACCTCGCCCCTTTCAGCGGCATAGGCCGTGGCGGCCGCGCGCGCGGCATCGGGCGTCGTCGCGGACAGAAATTCCCCGGCCAGATCGTTCAGCCGGGCAAAGCCCGCCGCCACCGCCGGATCGGCGTAGGGAAAGGGATGATCGAGCATCCACGCCGCATCGGACGCCGTGCCGCGCAGGCGTGCGTCGGCGCGGTCGCGCGCGGCGGCAAAGCCCGGCAGAACCTGCTGATACTGGTGGAACTGCTCGTGCAGCAGGGTGAGCAGCCAATCGGTCCGGGTGCGGCCCGTGGCCCTGGGCAGGCCGATGACGACCAGCGGCACGCCGTCCTCGTCCAGCGTGGCCTCGCTATCGACATCATAGCGGCGCGGACGGACCTGCATCGCACAGCCGCTGACGGCATCGTCGCCGATCGCGATGAAACCCGGTGTGGGCGCCGCACAGAACAGCGTCTCGCGCGCTGCCTCGACCAGCAGGATACGTTGCGGCGCGCGCGACAGGCCGAGCCACACCGCGTCGCCGTGCCGCGCGATGAGGAGGCGCGCATCGCGGATGATGGCGCGCACGTCGCGCGGCGGCGGCGGCTCAGCGGGCGGCGGTGCGAACCAGGCGAGCGTGAGCATGAGAGCAAGGTGGATCAAGTCAACTCCCCTGATTGGCAGGCTCGCCCGAACGGCAGGCCGCGCGAGCGACACCGCGCCTGCAATCCTTCCTTAAGCACCATCGCCGCATGTTGCGAGAATGAGCGCGAAGTTCGCCGCCCTGACCGCGATCCTGTCCACGCTGACCTTTGGCGGGGTGTGGATCGGCATGGGCCAATTCAGCGGCCCCGGTGCTGCCGTCACCGCATCAACGGCCGAAGCGTCGGCGGCCATCGAACAGTCGGTCTATTATGCCGGCTGCAATTCGGTCCGCGCGGCGGGTGCCGCCCCGCTCCATCGCGGCACGCCCGGCTATCGTGAGGAAATGGACGGCGACGGCGACGGGGTGGCGTGCGAACCCCATCGCGATGGCGATGGTGGTGGCTATGGTGGACGGCGCGGGCGGCGCGGACGGCGGCGCTGAGCGGTAGCGAGCTCGCCCAGATTGATGGCGCTGCAAGTTTGTTCATTCAGGATCGATCGGATTGCCGAAACGATCAGACCGCGGCAACGCGTGTGTATGAGACGGCCCGCCCTGCTGCTGACGGTGTTTGTCGCTGCTTGCTCGAACGCGCAGCCGCACGACCAGTCGCAGGCGCAGATTGACCCGCCGAGCTCCGTCGCCAAGGCGCGACTCCCGCTGACGGGGCGTGTGACGGATGCCGCCGGCATCATCGATTCGCGGATGGAGTCGGCACTCACCGAACGGCTGGCCGCGCTCGAACGGGCAACCGGCCATCAGATGGTGGTCGTGACCGTCACCTCGCTCCACGGACAGGATGTCGCCGATTTTACGCGCGACCTGGGAAATGCGTGGGGCATCGGCCGCAGGAACCATGACGACGGCGTGGTCGTCCTGATCGCACCGAATGAACGACAGGTCCGGATTGCGGTCGCGCGCGGTTTGGAGAAAACGCTGCCTGATGCGCTTTGCAAGGCCATCGTCGACGCGCAGATGCTGCCACACTTTCGTGCCGGCCAACTGCAACGCGGGATTGAGGCGGGGGTCAGCGTATTGATCCAGACGCTGATGAAAACGACGAGAACTCGGCCGTAAATCGAATATCGGAAAAGCCATTCGATCGACATTTTTGGCGAAGGCGCCGTTGCAAAGAAGTGCCACCTGCATCAATCAAACTTATATGAAAGCATACGGCATTTTCCCGCTGATTGAGATCGCTGGAGATAACGACCTCCAAGTGGGGAAATGCGTCTCGATGATCTCCGACTTGGTTTGCCGCTCCCTCCGAGCAGGAGGCGATACATTCCACGTCGCCATCGATTGGCGCGATCCGAATGGCAAGGCTTGGAGCATCTGCACCGAGGGGGTTGCTCAGCCGCATATTGTTCAGCTTCGCTCGAACGATGAACTGCTCGATCTTGTTCGCCAATCTAGCGACCCGTTTTCGGGAAGAGGCGCGCACATCATTCGATCCATGGCGACCTGCCGTGCAGCAACGTTTGGATACGACGGCCAAGTATTTCTCTGCTTGCGGCATGAGGACAGCGTACCGACATCTCCAGATCCAAAGTTGATCGAAGTTGTTGAACGACCCGAGTTGTTAAGCGACGCCGACTATTTCGACGGTATTATCGTCAGCCCGCTGAATTCTTCAAGCAGCGGGTAGCGGAAAGAGCTGGCCTTCGACAGCTCAGGCCGAACGGCAGTGCGCGGAACAGCATTCCAAAATCGCCAGTTACCACCCCGTTGCCATTTCGTTCCGCAGCGGCGATACCCGCGCGCATGCTCCCCCACCCTTCCCTGCACGCCAGCCATGGCGGCGTCTGGATCGCCGATGGCGACGGCACGCGCGCGATCGGGCGCGGCGAGGCGATCCGGATCGCGGCGGACACCCCGGTCATCCTGCTGAACGCGCCCTTGGTCGCGCAGCGGCTGGGTTATGGCGAGCTGTCGGGGCTGGACGTGCTGGAGCTGTTCGCGTTCCTGCACCCGGCGCGGTTCATGGTGCCGACGCCGCGCGGGCTGGCGCGGACGATCGGGCTGGACGAGCCGGCGGACGATGCCGGCGTGCCGGCGTTGCTGCGCGCAGCGAGCGCGCGGCTGCTGGCGACGTGCGACGGCGACTGGCCGGAGCGCGAGGGCGCGTGGACCGCCGCGCAAAGCCTGGCGCGGCTGCGCTGGCCCTGGGCAGCGCTGGTGACGCAGCGGCTGGCGCGGCCGGACAAGGCGGAGCGCTGGCTGTTTTCCAAACTGCCCGAATGGGACGAATCAGCCCCCCGCCCCGCGCCGCGCACGGTGACGCTGGAAGATGCCGACGTCGCCGCCCGGCTGGCGCGGCTGACCGGCGACGGCGCGGAACAGCGCCCGGGCCAGCGCGCCTATGCAAGTGCCGCGGCGGCCGCGTTCCAGCCGCGCGCGATGCGCGATGCGCCCAACCTGGTGTTGGCCGAGGCCGGGACGGGGATCGGCAAGACATTGGGCTATCTGGCGCCCGCTGGCCTGTGGGCGGAGCAGGCGGGCGGCGCGGTGTGGGTGTCGACCTTTACCAAGGCGCTGCAACGCCAGCTGAACCATGAAGGCGCGAGGCTGATCGCCGATCCGGCGGCGCGGCGGCGGCGGATCGTGACGCGAAAGGGGCGGGAGAATTACTTGTGCCTGCTCAACTTGGAGGATGCGCTGCAGGGCGGGTTTCAGGGGCGCGCCGCGGTGCTGGCGCAGCTGGTCGCGCGCTGGGCCGCCTATAGCGCCGATGGCGACATGGTCGGCGGCGACCTGCCCGGCTGGCTGCCCACCTTGTTCCGCCGCAACGGATCGACCGCGCTGACCGACCGGCGCGGCGAGTGCGTCTATGCCGGCTGCCCGCATTACCGGAAGTGCTTCATCGAACATGCCGCGCGTGCATCCGCACAGGCGGACATCGTCATCGCCAACCACGCGCTCGTCATGGTCAACGCCGCGCGCGGGCGCGAGACGGGGACGCGGCCGACCCGCTATGTCTTCGACGAGGGGCATCACCTGTTCGACGCGGCGGATGCGATGTTCGCGGTGGCGCTGACCGGGGCCGAGACGATCGAGCTGAGGCGGTGGATCATGGGGCCGGAGGGCACGTCGCGCGGGCGCAGGCGCGGGCTGGCGGCGCGATTGTCGGATGTCGCCAGCTATGACGAGGCCGGGGGCGCGGCGATCAACGACGCGGTCGATGCCGCCCGCGCGCTGCCCGGCGAGGGCTGGCTGCAAAGGTTGAGCGAGGGCGCGCCGTTCGGGCCGGTCGAGGCGCTGCTAGGGGCGGTGCGCGGGCTGGTCTATGCGCGCGATACCGGGGCGGCGGACGCGGGCTATGGGCTGGAGACCGAGCTGGCCGAGCCGGATGCGGCATTGGTCGAGGCGGCGGGGCCGGCGGCGGATGCGCTGGATGCGCTGCTCCGCCCGCTGGTCGCGCTCGGGCGGCGACTGGAAGCGGTGCTGGCGGATGCGCCCGACTGGATGGACGCCCCGGCGCGCGCGCGGATCGAAGGCGCGATCGCGTCGCTCGGCTGGCGCGCCGACATGGTCGCGGCCTGGCTGGCGCTGATCGCGCGGATCGGCGGCCCGGCGGACGCGGATTTCGTAGACTGGCTGGCGATCGACCGCATCGAAGGCCGCGAAGTCGATGTCGGGCTGCACCGCCACTGGCTGGACCCCAGCCGACCGTTCGCGCGCACCGTGCTGGAGCCTGCGCATGGCGTGCTGGTCACTTCGGCGACGTTGCGCGCGGGCGGCGACTGGGCGGTCGCGGAGGCGCAGAGCGGGGCCGGCCACCTGATCCGCCCGGCGGCGCGCTTCGAGGCGGCGAGCCCGTTCGACTATGCGACCCAGGCCGAGGTGCTGATCGTCACCGATGTCGCGCGCGGCGACCTGGCGGCGCTGGCCAATGCCTATGGCCGGTTGATCGTCGCGTCAGGGGGCGGGGTGCTGGGTCTGTTCACCGCGATCCGGCGGCTGCGCGGCGTCCATGCCCGCATCGCCGACCGGCTGGCGCGCGAGGGGCTGGCGCTCTACGCCCAGCATGTCGACCCGATCGACACCGGGACCCTGGTGGACATTTTCCGCGACGATCCGCGCGCCAGCCTGATCGGCACCGATGCGCTACGCGACGGGGTTGACGTGCCGGGCCGGTCGCTGCGGCTGGTGGTGATGGAGGGCGTGCCGTGGCCGCGCCCCGGCGTGCTGCACGCCGCGCGGCGGCTAGCGGGCGGCGGGGCAGCCTATGACGACCGCATCGTCCGCGCGCGGCTGGCGCAGGCGTTCGGGCGGCTGATCCGTCGCGCCGACGATTCGGGCGCGTTCATCCTGTTGTCGGCGGCGATGCCGTCGCGGCTGCTGGGTGCCTTTCCCGAGGGTACGCCGGTCCGGCGGGTGACGCTGGAAGAGGCGGTCGCACGCGCGCGGCACCTTTCCACGCGCGCGGCGATCGGGCATGACGCGGAGCAGACCGCCTGACGGGGACTCCATGAAGACGCTTACCCTGCTTCGCCACGCCAAGTCCGGCTGGGACGACCCCGTCGCCCGCGATTTCGACCGGCCGCTGAATGCCAAGGGCGAGCGCGCGGCGACGACGATGGGGCGGCACGTCCGGTCGCTCGGGCTCGGCTTCGACCATGTCGTCGCCTCCCCCGCCCGCCGGGTCGAGGAAACGATCGCGGGGTTCGAGGCGGGTTATGGCGCGACGCTGGGCGCGGTCCCCGACCGGCGCATCTACCTCGCCTCGGCGGTGACGCTGCTCGATCTGGTGCGCGAGCTGCCCGCCGATGTCGAGCGCGCGCTGCTGATCGGGCACAATCCGGGGCTCGAGGACCTGGTGCTCATGCTGGTGCCGGCCAGCGACGACGATGCGCTGCGCGCGCGCGTCGAGGACAAGTTCCCGACCGCCAGCCTGGCCGTGATCGCGTTCGACGGCGCGTGGGCGGACCTGAAGATGAATGGCGGGCGGCTCGAAAACTTCGTCAGGCCGCGCGACCTCGACCCCGCGCTCGGCCCCGATCAGGCCTGATCGGCACCCAGCGCGTCGGCGAGCAGCGCGCGGATCCGGCGCAGCGCGTCGGGCACGGGCTCGGCGGCCGTCGCGGCCCCCCCACGCTCCCCCGCGAGCAGGCGCTGCACCCCGGCGATCGTATAACCTTCCTGACCCAGCAGGCGATGGATGCGGCGGACCAGCGCGACGTCGGCGGGCCGGTAATAGCGACGCTGCCCGGCGCGCTGCATCGGCCGCAGCTGCGGAAAGCGGGTTTCCCAATAGCGCAGCCGATGCTGCGGCAAACCAAGCTCGCGCGCCAGATCGCTGATCGTCACGAAGGCGCCGGGTGTGCTGTCCGACCGGCCGGACACCCCGTTCAGTCGGCGCGCACGATGCGGTCGCGCATCATCTGGCTGGCGCGGAAGGTAAGGACGCGGCGCGGCGCGATCGGCACCTCGACCCCCGTCTTGGGATTGCGGCCGATGCGTTCGCCCTTGTCGCGCAGGATGAAGCTGCCGAAGCCGGAAATCTTCACATTTTCGCCGCGGGCGAGCGCGTCGCACATATGGTCGAGGACCTGTTCGACCAGGCGCGCCGAATCCGCGCGGGACAAACCCATCTGGCGATGGAGCGATTCCGCCAGGTCGGCGCGGGTCAAGGTTCCAACTGTCGACATTCGATGTTCTTTCGTCCCCCCTGTTCAGCCGCGCGGTGTAACACACTGTGGCGCGGGTGCAATATTGGACCATTCCGGAGCTAATTGCCGATGTGCTAGAGTTGGACGACGCTGGCGCCCCAGGTGAAGCCGCCGCCCATCGCCTCCAGCACGATCAGGTGACCCGGCCGGATGCGCCCGTCGCGAATCGCCGCGTCGAGCGCCAGCGGCACCGACGCCGCCGAGGTATTGGCGTGCTGGTCGACGGTGACCACCACCTTTTCCGGGGCGAGGCCCAGCTTGCGCGCGGTCGCATCGAGGATGCGGGCATTGGCCTGATGCGGCACGACCCAGTCGACCCGGTCCGCCGCCATGCCCGCCGCGTCGAGCGCCTCGCTCATCACCGCCGCCAGATTGGTGACGGCATGGCGGAACACCTCGCGCCCCTTCATCCGCAGCTTGCCGACGGTGCCGGTGGTCGACGGTCCGCCATCGACATAGAGCAGCTGGTTGTGGCGCCCGTCGGCGTGCAGCCGGGTGGCGAGCACGCCGCGCGTGCCGTCGCCCTCGTCGGCCTCGAGCACGATCGCGCCCGCCCCGTCGCCGAACAGGACGCAGGTCGCGCGGTCCTCCCAGTCGAGGATGCGGCTGAAGGTTTCCGATCCGATCACCAGCGCGCGCGTCGCCGCGCCGGCGCGGATCATCGAATCGGCCACCTGGAGCGCGTAGAGAAAGCCCGAGCAGACCGCCGCCACGTCGAAGGCGACGCAGTCGTCGATGCCGAGCGCGGCCTGCACCAGCGTGGCGCTGGCCGGAAAGGTCTGGTCGGGCGTGGCGGTGGCGAGCACGATCAGGTCGATGTCGGCGGGTACGCGACCGGCGGCGGCGAGCGCGGTGCGTGCAGCGGCGGTCGCGAGCGTCGAGGTCGTCTCGTCGGCTTCGGCGATGTGGCGGAAACGGATGCCGGTACGCTCGACGATCCATTCGTCGGAGGTATCGACGCGCGCCGCCAGATCGGCATTGCTGACCCGCGTGCGCGGCAGGGCGGAGCCGGTCCCGGTAACGACGGCGCGACGAATGGTCATGTCAGGAACCTTCAGGCAGCCTTGGCTTCGAAATTTCCGAGATCTTCGGCGATCCGGCGCGTGAGGTCGTCGCGCACCATCTTGGCGGCGACGGCGATGGCGTGGGCGACGCCGGCTTCATTGGCGCCGCCATGGCTCTTCACGACCAGGCCGTTGAGCCCCAGAAACACCGCGCCATTGTGGTTGTTGGGATCGAGATGATGGCGAAGCAGGTCGGTCGCCGGACGCGAGATCAGGAACCCGATCTTCGACCGCACCGAGCTCTGGAACGCGCGGCGCAGCAGGTCGGCGACAAAGCGCGCCGTTCCCTCCGCCGTCTTGAGCGCGATATTGCCGGAAAAGCCGTCGCACACCACGACGTCGACTTCGCCGCGCGAGATCCGGTCGCCCTCGATAAAGCCGGCGAAGTGCAGCGGCAGGTGGTTCGCGCCGCGCAGCTGGGCGGCGGCGTCGCGCACCGCATCGGTGCCCTTCAGTTCCTCGGTCCCGATGTTGAGCAGCGCGACGCGCGGATTGTCGAGGTCGAGCGCGGTGCGCGCATAGGCCGCGCCCATGACCGCAAACTGGACGAGGTTGCGGGCGTCGCATTCGGCATTGGCGCCGAGATCGAGCATCACCGTGTCGGTTTCGCCCAGGCTGGGCAGCAGTGCGGCGAGCGCGGGGCGGTCGATGCCGGGCATGGTGCGCAGCGCCAGCTTCGCCATCGCCATCAGCGCGCCGGTATTGCCGCACGAGATGGCGGCATCCGCCTCGCCCCGCTTCACCAGGTCGATCGCGATCCCCATCGACGTGGTACGCGCGCGCCGGATCGCCTGGCTGGGCTTGTCGTCGGCACCGACGGTTTCGGCGGCATGGACGATGCGGACCGCATCAGCCAGTTCGGCATAGGCAGCAAGCCCCCCGGCGACCTGCGCCTCGTCGCCGACCAGGGTGAAGGCGAGCGCCGGATCACGGCGATGTGCGCGGGCGACACCCGCCAGCATGGTCGAAAGCCCCTTGTCGCCGCCCATCGCATCGACGGCGATCCTCGAGCCCCTGGCCATGACGGCGACGTACTCCTGTCCGTGCGCGGGTCCGTGCGCGGGCCTCAGCCCTCGACCGAAACGATTTCCCGGCCGTTATAGTGGCCGCAAGCCATGCACAGATTGTGCGGGCGCTTCAACTCGCCGCAATTCGGGCATTCCTGGAACGACTCGACCGAGAGCGAGTCGTGCGCGCGGCGCATGCCACGGCGGGAGGGCGAGGTCTTTCTCTTCGGAACTGCCATTTCGGCACCTTATCCATCTGCAATCTGGGTGTTCGGGGTCGCGATACGCCACACCCTGGTTCCAGGCAAGCCGCGCCGCAAGCGCGCGGCCCGCCCGACCGGCGGGCTGGCAGGTCACGAAGCGAGCGTGCGCCTATAGCCGATTTCCGCCACGTTGCAAGTATCGCCCGGCCGTGGCAGCCCAGGCGACACCAATATCCGGGGGAGCGCTATACATGGACACCATCATCCTGCCCGTCACGCTGGCGACCGCGGCCGCGGCGGCGCTGATCAACGTCTGGCTGGGCGCGCGGATCATCCGCGTCCGCTTTGCCGAGAAGATCGCGATGGGCGACGGCGGCAATGCGACGATGCAGTGCCGGATGCGCGCCCAGGCGAACTTCATCGAATATACCCCGATCATCGTGATCCTGATCGCGCTGATCGAGCTGGCACTGGGGACGAGCGGGTGGCTGTGGCTGGCCGCGGCAGCCTATATCGGCGCGCGCGTGCTCCATCCTTTCGGCATGGACGGGTGGATGCTGGGGCGCCAGATCGGCACGATCGTGACACTGACCACGACCATCCTGCTGGCCGCGACCGCGCTGGCGATCCCGTTCCTGAGCTTCGGGTGAAGGGCGGCATCGATTAGCGAGCTCTGACCCCCGCGCATCCTGAGAGGCTGACCGGGAAAGGGAGACTTCGACAAAAGTCGGCCATTTTTCCCTCGTCACCCCGGCCTCGAGCCGGGGTCCCGCTGCCTGATCCGGCGCGCGAAGAAGCGGGACCCCGGGTCAAGCCCGGGGTGACGACAAGATTCAAGATCACATCGATGCAATGCGCGCTCCGGGGCAGTCTCCGCTGATGGAGGTCCGAAGCGCTTCTCTCAAGATCTTCCGCCCCTCAACGCCCCGCGAGCGCGCGGTCGCCGACCAGCGGATTGGTGCGGCGTTCATGGCCGAAGCTGCTCGTCTCGCCATGCCCCGGCACGAAATGGGTGTCGTCGCCGAGCGGCCACAGCCGCCCGGTGATCGAGGCGATCAGGTCGTCGTGATTGCCCATCGGAAAGTCCCAGCGCCCGATCGAACCGCGGAACAGCACATCGCCGACCACCGCGAATCTTGACGGCGCGTGGTGAAAGACGACGTGACCCGGCGTATGGCCGGGGCAGTGATAGACGTCGAGCACCAGATCGCCGACCGTGACCTGGTCGCCATTTTCGAGCCAGCGATCAGGCTCGAACACTTCGCCGCGCACGCCATAGTTGCGGCCGTCATCGGCCAGCCGGGCGATCCAGAACCGGTCGGCCGCGTGCGGCCCCTCGATCGGCACGCCCAGCTGGCGGGCGAGAACGCCCGCCTGGCCGCAATGGTCGATATGGCCGTGGGTGATCAGGATCTTCTCGATCGTCACGCCCAGCTGCGCCGCCGCCCCGGTCAGCCGGTCGAGATCGCCGCCGGGATCGGTGAAGGCGCCGCGCATCGTGGCAGTGCACCACAGGATCGTCGCATTCTGCTGAAGCGGCGTCACCGGAACGATCGCGGCGCGCAACGGCGGTTCGCCGGCGGAAGGGGCTTGGGTCATGGCCAGCGGAGATAGGCAAGGCGACGGGCGGCGGCAACACGCACTTGCCCCGGCGGCGCGCGCGCTGCATGGCCGGGCGGCCATGATGTCCGGCACGTCCCCGCCCTTCGTCCTCGTCGACGACGCCCGCACCCCCGGCACGCCGGCACGGCTTTATCGCGACCCCGTCCGCATCCTGCGCGCCGACCGGCTCGACGCGGTCGCGCCGCTGCTCGACGCGATCGACGCCGCGGTGGCGCAGGGCGCGCATGTCGCCGGGTTCCTGGGCTATGAGGCCGGCTTTGCGCTCGAACCCCGGCTGACGCGCCACGCCAGCATGCTTGTCCCCGACGGCGACGACCGGCTGCCGGTCGGCTGGTTCGGTGTGTTCGACGCGGTGACGCCGATCGATGCCGATGCGTTGCACGCCGCGCTGCCGCCCGGCGACGGCGCCTATGTCGGCGCGGCGGTGCCCGAGATCGATCCGGCGGGCTATGCCGCCCGCTTTGCCACGGTGCACGACGCGATCCTGGCCGGCGACATCTATCAGGCCAACCTGACCTTTGCGGCGCGCGCGCCGGTCGCGGGCCACCCGCTGGCGGTGTATGCCGCGATCCGCGCCCGCGCCGCCGCCGGCTATGGCGGGGTGGTGTGGACGGGCGAGGACTGGCTGCTCAGCTTCTCGCCCGAGCTGTTCTTTGCCGCCGCCGACCGCCGCATCGCGGTGCGTCCGATGAAGGGCACCGCCGCGCGCGGCGACACGCCGGAGCAGGATCGCCAGGCCGCGGCGGCATTGCGCAACGACCCCAAGCAGCGGGCCGAAAACCTGATGATCGTCGACCTGATGCGCAACGACCTGTCGCGCATCGCCCGGCCGGGCAGCGTGACCGTGCCCGAGGCCTTTGCGATCGAGACCTATCCGAGCGTGCACCAGATGGTGTCGACCGTCGCCGCCGAGCTGCCCGACCGATGCCCGCCATCGACGATACTGCGCGCGCTGTTCCCGTGCGGATCGATCACCGGCGCGCCCAAGCTGCGCGCGATGGAAATCCTGGCCGAGGTCGAGGGCGGGCCGCGCGGCGCCTATACCGGCGCGATCGGTACGGTGACGCCGCAGGGCAGCGCGCAGTTCAACGTCGCGATCCGCACCCTACATCTGAAGCCCGGCGCATTGCAGGCGCGCATCGGGCTGGGATCGGGGGTGGTCGCCGATTCGGTCGCCGAACAGGAATGGGTCGAATGCTTGACCAAGGCCGCGTTCCTGACGACGGGGGCGCGGCCGACCGACCTGGTCGAGACGATCGCCTTCGACCCGCTGGAGGGGATGCCGCTGCTCGAGCGCCATCTGGAGCGGATGCGCGCAAGCGCCGCCGCGCTCGGCTTTCGCTTCGACCGGCATGGCGCGCGCAACGAGCTGCAGGCCGCGACCTTCCGGCTGCGTGCGGCCGCGCGGGTCCGGCTGTTGCTCGCGCGCGGCGGCACCGTTGCGATCGAGGTCGCGCCGATGCCCGCCACGCCCGCACTGCCGGTGCCCGTCGACGTCCGGCCGTTGCCCGTCGACGCCGACGATTTCCGGCTGGCGCACAAGACGAGCGACCGGCGCCACTGGGTGGCGGCGCGGGCCGGAGCGACGACGTTCGACACGCTGTTCATCGACGACGCTGGCCTGCTGACCGAGGGCAGCTTCACCTCGATCTTCGTCGAGCGGCCCGACGGCATGCTGATGACGCCGCGGCTGCGCCCCGGCATGCTGCCGGGCGTGCTGCGCGCGCACCTGATCGCGGAGGGCCGCGCGGTCGAGGCGGACCTGACCCCGGCCGATTGCGCGCAAGGATTGTTCGTCGGCAATGCGCTGCGCGGACTGATTGCTGCGCGGCTGGTTGCGGATGACGAGGGACGCGGCTAAGGCCCGCGACGATTTCCCAAGCCCGCAAAGGTCCCGCCCCATGAAGCCCTCCGCCGCGCTCGGCCGCATCCAGCCCTCCGCCACGCTCGCGATGACCGCGCGCGTGTTCGAGCTGAAGCGCCAGGGCATCGACGTGATCGGGCTGGGCGCGGGCGAGCCCGATTTCGACACCCCCGACTTCGTCAAGGATGCCGCGATCGAGGCGATCCGCGCGGGCAAGACCAAATACACCAATGTCGACGGCACGCCCGAATTGAAGCAGGCGATCGTCGCCAAGTTCGCGCGCGACAACGCGCTGACCTATGGCATCGACCAGGTGACGGCGAATGTCGGCGGCAAGCACACGCTGTTCAACGCGATGGTCGCGACGATCGATGCGGGCGACGAGGTGGTGATCCCCGCCCCCTATTGGGTCAGCTATCCCGACGTCGTCCAGTTCGCGGGCGGCGTGCCGGTCTATATCGAAGCCGGGGCCGACCAGGCGTACAAGATCACCCCTGAACAGCTCGACGCCGCGATCACGCCGCGGACCAAGTGGGTGATCCTCAATTCGCCGTCAAACCCGACGGGTGCGGCCTATTCGGCGGCAGAGCTCAAGGCGCTGGGCGAGGTGATCGAGCGCCACCCGCATGTCTGGGTGTTCGCCGATGATATGTACGAGCACATCCTGTACGACGGCTTCGAGTTCGCGACGATCGCGCAGGTGTGCCCGTCGCTTTACGAGCGCACGCTGACCGTCAACGGCTGTTCCAAGGCCTATGCGATGACCGGCTGGCGGATCGGGTTCGCGGGCGGGGCGGCGTGGCTGATCAAGGCGATGGCCAAGCTTCAGTCGCAATCGACCAGCAATCCGTGCTCGATCGCGCAGGCCGCCGCCACCGCCGCGCTGACCGGCGACCAGTCGTTCCTGAAGGACCGCGCCGCCGCGTTCCAGCAGCGGCGCGACCTGGTCGTCGCTGCGCTCAACGCCATTCCCGGCATGACGTGTCCGACACCCGAAGGCGCCTTCTACGTCTATCCCGAATTCAGCGCGCTGATCGGCAAGACGACGCCCAAGGGCCAGGTGATCGACAGCGACGAGGCGATGATCGGCTATCTGCTCGACGAGGCGCGGGTGGCGGCGGTGCACGGCGCGGCGTTCGGCCTCTCCCCCGCGATGCGAATCAGCTATGCGACGTCAGAAGCGCTGCTGCGCGAGGCGATGGCGCGGATTGCGCAGGCGTGTGTAAACTTGCGCTGAACGGCACGGCCAGCCGTCGTTCATCGATGCGCGGCCAGAACGATCTTGCGATCCGGCAGCGGCTCCCCATCTGACGCTCAGCGTCGACGGCGACGCCCCCGCCGAATCGCGGCGACAGAAATTGTTTCGGACCAGATGTGATGCGGATTTTTCCACGCGGCAGCTTCGCGCGCCCCTTTGTCAGCGGCTTTGTGCTGGGCACGATGGGCCTGATCGCGATCCAGTCCGCCGACGCGCGGCGCGACGGCATCGGCAGGATCGTGCCCCAGGCGGCTGTAACCGAAACCACTCGCTGATCGAACCCGTGCACGACTATAACGGTCGTCATGGACAAGGATCACGCGATGAACTGGACTCTCCCCTCCCTCGCCATCATCGGACTGGCCGGCGCCTTCGCGCTGCTGACCCCGGTCGCGGGGCATGCCGAACGTGCGGTCGCGATTCCGGCCGCCGCGCGCGACGTGCCCGCGAGCGCGGGGCTGCAGACCGCAGTCTTCGCCGGCGGCTGCTTCTGGGGCATGGAAGCGGTGTTCGAGGAAGTGAAGGGCGTGAAGTCGGTGGTCAGCGGCTATGCCGGCGGCACCCGCGAAACCGCGACCTATGACCAGGTGACGACCGAGCGCACCGGCCATGCCGAGGCGATCCGCATCACCTATGACCCGCGCCAGGTCAGCTACGGCACGCTGATGCGCGTCTTCTTCTCGGTGGCGCACGACCCCACCCAGCTCAACCGTCAGGGCCCCGACCGCGGCCCGAGCTATCGTTCGGCGATCTTTCCGCAGAACGCCGCCCAGAAGGCGGCAGCTGTGGCCTATATCGCCCAGCTGGGCCAGACCAAGGCCTATGCCAGCCCGATCGTGACCAAGGTCGAGAACGGCGCGTTCTACGAGGCCGAGGCCTATCACCAGGATTTCGCACGGCGGAACCCCGGGCACGGCTATATCGTGCGCTGGGACAAGCCCAAGGTGGCGGCGTTCCGCACCGCATTCCCGACGCTGCTGAAGAGCTGAGCGTCGGCGGCTGACAGCACCGGTGCGCGCGCCCCTTGCGAAGGGGGCGCGCGCGCTCCTATGAGCGCGGTCGCATGGGCATTTCCGATCCCCGACCGCTGCACTGGTGGCAGACGCGCTGGTTCGTCGTGCTCGCCGCGATCGTCGCCGCCATTCCGCTGGTCTGGCCGGACATTCCGCCGCTGGTCGACCTGCCCGGCCATATGGGCCGCTATCGCGTTCAGCAGGCATGGGACGCCGCGCCGCACCTGCACGAATGGTATCGGTTTGAATGGGCGCTGATCGGCAATCTCGGCCTCGACCTGCTGATGGTCGTGCTCGAGCCGCTGATCGGGCTGGAACCCGCGGTCAAGCTGGTGGTGCTGACCATCCCGCCGCTGACCGTGCTTGGTCTGCTGTGGATCGCGCGCGAGGTGCATGGCCGCATCCCGGCGACCGCGCTGTTCGCGCTCCCGCTCGCCTACAGCTTCCCCTTCCATTTCGGCTTCGTCAATTTCGCGCTGTCGATGGCGCTGGCGCTCAACGCCTTCGCGCTGTGGCTGCGCCTGGCGCGGCTGGAGCAGACCAGGCTGCGCGCGGTGGTGTTCGTGCCGATCGGGCTGGTGATCTGGGTCACGCATACCTTCGGCTGGGGGACGTTGGGGCTGCTCGCCTTTTCGGCCGAGCTGATCCGCCAGCACGACAAACGCGGCGGCTGGATCGCGCCCTGGTTTCACGCGGGGCTGCACTGTATCGCGCTGCTCCCCCCCGCCATCCTGATGCTGGCGTGGCGCGCGTCGGGCGACGCCGCTGGCCAGACGGGCGACTGGTTCGACTGGCGGCTGAAGATGCAGTGGGTGACGATGGTGCTGCGCGACCGCTGGCAGCTGTTCGACCTCGCTTCGGTCGGCATCCTCTATCTCATCCTGTTCAAGGGCTTTCGCGATCCCAACATCCAGTATTCTCGCCATTTGAGCGCGTCGGTGGTCTTCCTGCTCGCGATCTTCATCCTGTTGCCGCGCGTGGTGTTCGGATCGGCCTATGCCGACATGCGGCTGGCACCCTATCTGTTCGCGATCGCGCTGATCGCGCTCAGGCCAAAGCCGGGGCTGACGATCCGCGGCGCGACGCTGCTGGCGGCGGCGGGGCTGGCGTTTTTCGGCGCGCGCATCGCGGGCACGACGTACAGCTTCTGGCTTTACGACCGCGATTATGACCGCGAGCTCGCCGCGCTCGACCGGTTGCCGATGCAGTCGCGACTGGTGACCTTTGTCGGCGAGACGTGCTTCAACGAATGGCGGATGACCCGGCTGGAGCATTTGCCGGGCATCGCGCTGGCGCGGCGGCTGGCCTATGCCAACGACCAATGGTCGATGGCGGGCGGCCAGTTGCTGACCACCCGCTACAAGATTGCGGGGCGGTTCGCGCACGATCCGTCTGAGCTGGTGACGGATGTCCAGTGTCCGCGCCAGTATTGGCGGCCGGTCGCGCGCGCGCTGACCCGCTTTCCGCGCGAGGCGTTCGACCATGTGTGGATGATCCAGCCTCCCCCGTATGACGAGCGGCTGCACCAGGGATTGCAGCCGCTATGGCGCAACGGGCGCAGCGGCCTCTATCGCGTCGACCCGCGCATTCCACCGGCCGAGCTGCGACCGGAGGACACGCCGCGCCACTGGCTCATGCGGACCTCCTGAACGGCGTCAGCTCGCCCAGATATTCCTGCTCGACCGCGACCGCGGCACGCTCGCGCACCAGGAAATCCTCGACGGCGCGACGAAAACTGGGGTCGGGCAGATAATGGGCGGACCAGGTCGTCACCGGCACATAGCCGCGCGCCAGCTTGTGCTCGCCCTGTGCGCCCGCCTCCACTGTCGCCAGGCCGCGCGCGATGGCGGCGTCGATCGCCTGATAATAGCACAGTTCGAAATGGAGGAAGGGCACGTCCTCCACGCAGCCCCAGTAGCGGCCATAGAGCGTGTCGGCGCCGATCAGGTTGAGCGCGCCCGCGATCGGCCGGTCGCCGCGCATCGCGAACATCAACAGCACGCGGTCGCCCATGCGTTCGCCGAGCAGCGAGAAGAAGCTGCGGGTCAGATAGGGCTGCCCCCATTTGCGCGCGCCGGTATCCTGGTAGAAGTCCCAGAACGCATCCCAATGCGCTTCGGTGATCTCGCCGCCGGTCAGGTGCTCGACGCGCAACCCGTCGAGCGCGGCGGCGCGTTCCTTGCGGATCGCCTTGCGCTTGCGGCTGGCGAGATCGCCGAGAAAGGCGTCGAAGTCGCCATAGCCGTGATTGTGCCAGTGGAACTGCACGCCCGCGCGGGTCAGCCAGCCGGCGCGCTCGAACACCGGCAGCTGGCCGGGCGCGACGAAGGTCGCGTGCGCCGAGGACAGGCCGTTCTGAACCGCGACCGATTCGATCGCGGCGATCAGCTCGCCCGCGCGGCGATCGCCCGCATCGGGCCGGACGAGCAGCCGCGGCCCCGGCACCGGGGTGAAGGGCACGGCGAGCTGGAGCTTGGGATAATAACGGCCGCCGGCGCGGTGCCACGCGTCGGCCCAGCCATGGTCGAAGACATATTCGCCCTGGCTGTGCCCCTTGAGATAGGCGGGTGCGATCGCGGCGGGTGCCCCGTCGGCACCGTCGATGATGATCGGCGCGGGTTGCCAGCCGGTGCCCGGACCGACCGACCCCGATTCCTCCAGGATCGTCAGAAAAGCATGGGCGAGGAACGGGTTGTCCGCGCCCGCGCACGCATCCCACTGCGCGGCCGGGATCGCACTGACGCCTTCGGCAATACGGGCGATGAGCGGCGGAGACGTCACGGCGCCAGATGTAGAGGCTGTCGGCGACGGTGCAATGCCGCCCCCGGGGCAGGGCGCGCCGGGTTCACGCCGGCGGGGCGGCGCCGGGCCAGCTTTTCACGTGCACGTCGCGTTGCGGGAACGGGATTTCGACGCCATGTTCCTTGAACAGCCACCACACCCGGTTGAGCACGTCGGAGCGCACATTGCCGACGCCGCCTTCGGGATCGCTGATCCACGCCCGGATTTCATGATCGACCGAGCTGTCGCCGAACTGGGTCAGCCAGACATTGGGCGGCGGCGATTTGAGCACGCGGGGGCTTTCCTCGGCAGCGCGCAGCATCAGTTGCTGCGCGAGCCGCAGGTCGCAGCCATAGGCGACACCGAGCGGGATGCGCACGCGCACGTTGCGATCCGAATAGGACCAGTTTTCGACCCGCTCGGTCATCAGGATCTCGTTCGGGATCAGATGCTCCTTGCCGTCGCGGGTGATGACCGACACCGCGCGCACCCCGATCTTCTTGACCCAGCCGGCATCGTCGCCGACGACGATGACGTCGCCCGGCTTGATCGACCGGTCCATCAGCAGGATGATCCCGGCGATCAGGTTGCCCACCGTCTTTTGCAGGCCGAAGCCGACCGCCAGCCCGAGCGCGCCCGAAAACACCGCGAAGGTGGTGAGGTCGATGCCGAGCAGGTCGACGCCCACGAAGAAGGCGACGACGATGATCGCGATGCCCGCGAGCTTCTGGAACAGCACGCGCTGGGCGGGATCGAAGCCGGCCGACTGGCCGATGGCATGATTGATCACCCGGCTGGCGAGCCGGGCGGCGGCGAACAGCACGATCCCGGCGATCAGCACGGTGGTGACCGACCACAGACTGACGCGCCGCGCGCCGACATCGATGCCGACGCGGTCGAGCGTGGTCGCGACCGGCGTCAGGCCGCCGACCGCCGAACTGAACAGCGCGACGAAGACGAAGCCGGCGACGCCCCAGGCCGCAAAGGGCGGGAGGCGTACGCCGCGCAGCAGCGCCAGCGCCGCCAGTGCCGCCGCCGCGCTCCAGGCAAAGCCGATCGGCAGCGACGCCAGCGGTCGCCAGGGCCACGCCGCGAAGATCAGCGCGAGCAGCAGCGCGGCACCGGCATGGCGGACGATGGCGCCGATGCGCGGCGCAAACGCCCCGTGCAGCCCGGCGCGCTCCTCCGCCAGCCGGGTGAGCCGGGGGGCGACCGCGCGGCCGATCAGAACGCCGGCCGCCAGCGCCGCCAGCGTGAGGCCGCTCGCGGCGGCGAGCTCGACCAGTTCGGGCGTGGTCGGCACCGCGACGTCGAGGCCGCCGAACCAGGCCGTCACCCGCTTCATGTCGCCGCGCGGAACCGGTCGAGCCCGGCGGCGAGGTCGGCGATCAGGTCGGCGGGATCCTCCAGCCCGATCTGGAGCCGGACGACCGGCCCCTCGGCCTGCCAGCGGGTGGCGGTGCGATAGCGCGCCGGATCGACCGGCAGCGCGAGGCTTTCGAACCCGCCCCAGCTATAGCCGATGCCGAACAGGTCGAGCCCGTCGATCAACGCCGCCCGCGCCGCGTCGTCGCCGCCGGCGAGCACGAAGGCGAACAGGCCGCTCGACCCGCGAAAGTCGCGCGCGAACAGGTCGTGCCCCGGACAGCCGGGCAGCGCGGGGTGGAGCACCCGCGCCACCTCGGGCCGCGATTCGAGCCAGCGGGCAATGGCGAGGGCGCTGGCGCCGTGCTGGCGCATCCGCACGCCCAGGGTGCGCAGGCCGCGGCTGGCGAGCCAGGCGTCGTCGGGGCTGACGCACTGGCCAAGCTGGTGGCTGGTCTCGCGCAGCGCCGCGAAGCGGCTGGGCGCAGCGGTGACCGATCCCAGCATGACGTCGGAATGGCCGACGACATATTTGGTGCAGGCCAGGATGGCATAGTCGACCCCCATCGCGATCACGGGGAGCAGCAGCGGGGTTGCCCAGGTATTGTCGATCAGCGTCGTCACCCCGCGCGCCTTTGCCGCGGCGACGATGGCGGGCACGTCCTGTACCTCGAAGGTCAGGCTGCCCGGGCTTTCCATGAAGATCGCGCGCGTCGCCGGGCCGATCAGGTCGGCGATCCCCGCGCCGATCAGCGGGTCGTAGAAGCGCGTGGCGATGCCCATGCGCCGGAGCAGCCCCGTCGCCAGGCTGCGCGTCGGATCATAGGCGCTGTCGGTCAGCAGCAGCTCGTCGCCGGGCGACAGCACCGCAAGCAACGCGGCGGCGATCGCCGCGACGCCGGAGGGGTAGAGGAAGGTCGCCTCCGCCCCCGGCTCGAGCGCGGTCAGCGCGTCGGCGAGCGCCCACTGGGTCGGTGTGCCGCGTCGGCCGTAGAACAGCGTGTGGTGGGTGTCGCTGCGCGCGGTGGCGCGCAGGTCGGCGACCGAATCGTACAGGATCGTCGACGCGCGCCAGACCGGCGGGTTGACGATGCCCGTCGTCCATTCCGGGCGGCGGCCGGCCGTGACCAGGCGCGTATCGTCGCCCCGGTCGCGGTCGCCGCCCCCCGCCATTCAGGCCGCGCCCATCGCCTTCGGCGTCGAGCGGTCCGCGCCCCATTCCGACCACGCGCCGTCATAGAGCGCCGCCGAGTTGCCGAGCAGGTGGAGACCGAACAGCAGCACTGCCGCCGTGATCCCCGAACCGCAGGTGGTGACCACCGGCTTCGTCACGTCGATACCCGCGTCCGCAAATGCGGCTTTCAGCGCGTCGCCCTGCTTGTAGGTGCCGTCATCGTTGAACAGCTCGCCATAGGGCAGGTTCTTCGACCCCGGAATATGGCCGGCATGCGTCGCAGGGCGCGGATCGGGCTCTTCCCCGGTGAAGCGCGCGGCCGAACGCGCGTCGACCACCTGTTCGGCACCGCTGTCGACATTGGCCTTCATCTGGTCGAGCGTGCGCACGCTCTTGTCGTCGGCCCACACCGTGAAGTGGCGATGGCGCAGCGTTTCCTTGCCCGACTTCACCTCGCGCCCCTCGGCCTGCCACTTGGCAAGGCCGCCGTCGAGGATCGCGACGTCGTGCGCGCCGAAATGGCGCAGCATCCACCAGGCGCGCGCCGCGGTCTTGAGCGGCGAATTGTCGTAAAGGACGATGCGGCTGCCATCGCCCAGCCCCAGCGACTGCATGCGGCTGGCGAATTTCTCGGGCGGGGGCAGCATCGACGGCAGGCTGGTATTGGCGTCGGCGATGTCGGCCAGGTCCATGAACACCGCGCCCGGAATATGCGCGGCCTCATATTCCGCGGCGGCGTTGCGGCCGTGCTCCGCCAGGAAATAGGTCGCATCGACGACACGCAGGTCGTTCGCGCCAAGCTCACCCGCCAGCCATTCGGTCGTCACCAGCGATTGCATGTCGATCGTCTCCTGAATTGTGCCCTGTGCCGCTGGCGCGCGGCCCCTGTCGCTTCCGCTTTAGGAATAACCGCCGCCCGCGTCGAGATGGTCCAGAAACCCTTTGGCCTGCGCGCGTATCCCGGCTTGCGTCTTTTCGTCCATGCGGTCCCAGTTGCGATAGGGCATGGCAAGGCGCTGATTCTTCCCGAGGCGCGGGCGGTTGCGCGCCAGGAAGTCCCAGTAGAGCGCGTTGAACGGACACGCATCCGGGCCGGTGCGCTGCTTCACGTCATAGCGGCAATGACCGCAATAATCCGACATCCGGTCGATATAGGCCCCTGACGACGCATAGGGTTTGGACGCCAGCAACCCGCCGTCGCCGAACTGGCTCATGCCGAGCACATTGGGCGCCTCCACCCACTCATAGGCGTCGGCATAGACTTCGAGATACCAGCGCTGCACCTCGACCGGATCGGCCCCGATCAGCATGGCGAAATTGCCGGTCACCATCAGCCGCTGGATGTGGTGGGCATAGGCATGGTCGAGCGTCTGGCCGATCGCCTGGGCCAGGCAGTGCAGGTCGGTCTCGCCGGTCCAGTACCAGCCGGGCAGCGGGCGTTTGGCGTCGAGGAAATTGCGCTGCGGATAGTCCGGCCCCTCACGCCAATAGATGCCGCGGACATATTCGCGCCAGCCGATGATCTGGCGGATGAAGCCTTCGG
Organism: Sphingomonas sp. CCH15-F11; assembly: GCF_001557005.1. Lineage (NCBI taxonomy): Bacteria > Pseudomonadati > Pseudomonadota > Alphaproteobacteria > Sphingomonadales > Sphingomonadaceae > Sphingomonas > Sphingomonas sp. CCH15-F11. The sequence goes on from NZ_LSKG01000134.1 coordinate 86,463, forward strand.
CCGCGTTGAGCGGCACCCGTCCGGCGCGGTAGCGCGCCTCGACCTCGCGGCACAGGTCGAGCGGGTCGAGCAGCCCGCAATTGAGATAGGGCGACAGGATCGAGTGCCACAGGAACGGCTGGTCGGTCAGCATCGCGTCCTGATAATCGCCGAAGCTGGCGAGCGCGTGGTCGAGGAAGTGCCCTTGCTGGCGCAGCGCATCGGCGCGGGTGACGGCGAAGTCGAAGCCGTCAAGGCGGCCGGGATGATTGCCGAAGCGCGCCGCCACCAGAGCGAGCACCTCGCGCGTCACGGCGTCAGGCGCGAACGACAAGGGGCGCGGCATCATCAGGTCGCGCGGCGCGGGCTTGCGGTTCTCCTTGTCGTAATTCCACGCGCCGCCTTCGGGCTGGTCGCCGTTCATCAGCAACCCGGTCTTGCGCCGCATCTCGCGATAGAAGAACTCCATGCGCAGCTGCTTGCGCCCCGCCGCCCAGGCGTCGAAATCGGCATGGCTGGCGATGAAGCGCGTGTCGGGGCGGACATCGACCGGGCGACCGAACCGGGTCTGCCACTGGTCGATCATCGCCATGACGCGCCATTCGCCGGCCTCCGTCACGACGATGCGCGCGGGATCGTGGCGGGCGACCGCGCGGGCGACTTCGCCGGTGAAGCTGCCGCTGTTTTCAGGATCGTCGAGCGTCACATAGTCGACCGTCCAGCCCGCGGCGCGAAGCGCGTCGGCATGGTGGCGCATCGCGGCGAACAGGAGCGCGATCTTCTTGGGATGGTGCCGGACATAGCCTGCCTCGTCCGCCACCTCCATCATCAGCACGCGCGCGGTGGCGGGGTCGGCGGCGGCAAGCGACGAGAGGTCCAGGCTCAGCTGGTCACCCAGCACCGGAATCAGCGTGTCGATCGGCCGTTCCAATTTGTCGCCCCGCCCCTATATCCGCGCCGATGACCCCGAAATTCCTTGGCCAGTCCAGCGCGCTCCCGCAATCGCCAGAAGAAGCGACGCTCGATTATGTTCCCAATCCGCGCCCTGGCCAGCTTTATCTGGTCCGCTTCGCCGCGCCCGAGTTCACGTCGCTGTGCCCGGTGACCGCGCAGCCCGATTTCGCGCATCTGGTGATCGACTATGCGCCGGACGCCACCATTGTCGAATCGAAGTCGCTCAAGCTGTTCCTGGGCAGCTTCCGCAACCATCAGGCCTTCCACGAAGATTGCACCGTCGGGATCGGCGCGCGGCTGTTCGACGAGATGAAACCGAGATGGCTGCGCATCGGCGGTTATTGGTATCCGCGCGGCGGCATCCCGATCGACGTGTTCTGGCAATCCGGGCCGGCGCCGGAAGGGCTGTGGGTGCCCGATCAGGGCGTGGCCGGCTATCGCGGCCGCGGCTGAGCGCGACAGGCGACGCAACCCGGCGACCCGTGCGCCGTGCGCGCCAATTTTGCGATTCAATCTTGCTGCATCGCAGCATTCATGCAACTATCTTTGATCGGCTCGGTTTTGACGAATGAGGCGGAGCGAAGAGTCGATCCGCCTCGCACGCGCGAGGAACTGGGAACATGCGGGACGGAGCGACGGTGGCCGCACAGGCCAACACGGTCAATCACATTGCACTCATCGGGAATTTCCTGCCGCGCAAATGCGGTCTGGCGACGTTCACCGCGCATGTCCACGCCGCGCTCACCCAACGTTTCCCCGACCTGACCGTCGACGTCTATGCGATGGACGACCATCCCGGCCGTTACGACTATCCCGCCGCCGTCACCGCGGCGATCGACCAGCATGACCGCGCCGCCTATCTCGACGCGGCGCGCCGGATCGAGGCGAGCGGTGCGCGCGCGCTGTTCGTCCAGCACGAATATGGCATCTATGGCGGGCCGGCGGGCGAATATCTGCTGAGCCTGCTCGACCAGCTGAGCATCCCCGTCATCGTCATGCTCCACACCGTGCTCGAACGGCCGAGCGCCGACGAACGGCGGGTGATGGACGCACTGCTGCGCCGCGCGGCGCGCGTGGTCGTGATGGCTGAGCGCGGGCGCGAGATCCTGGCGCAGGTGCACGACATCCCCGCCGACCGGATTGCCGTGATCCCGCATGGCGTGCCCGACCGCGCGCTGATCGACACCGCAGTGATGAAGCCGCGTTTCGGGTGGGAGGACCGCCCTGTTGTCCTCACCTTCGGCCTGCTCGCGCCCAGCAAGGGGATCGAGACGGTGATCGCGGCGCTGCCCGAAATCGTGCGCGCGCACCCCCGCATGCTCTATGTCGTGCTGGGCGCCACCCACCCCAATCTGGTCGCGCACGAAGGCGAGGCGTATCGCGACGGCCTGATCGCGGAGGCTGCGCGGCTGGGGGTCGCCGACAACATCCAGTTCGTCGACGCCTTTGTCGAGGAAGACGACCTGCTCGATTATCTCCAGGCCGCCGACCTCTACGTCACGCCCTATGTCAATCCGGCGCAAATCACGTCGGGCACGCTGTCCTATGCCGTCGCGATGGGCAAGCCGGTGATCGCCACCCCCTATGTCCACGCCAACGAGATCCTGGCCGACGGCCATGGCGTGATCGTCCCGTTCGGCGACAGCGCCGCATTTGCGCGCGCGATCGCCGGCCTGCTCGCCGACCCGGTCCGGCGCGACACGATCGCGCGGCGCGCCTATGCGCGCGGCCGCACGATGCTGTGGCCGTGCCTGGCGGAGGCGAGCATGGCGTTGATTGCCCCGATGGTCGCCGGGCATCCACGCCGGCTGCAGCGCAATACGCTGGGCGACGTCCCGATCACGCCGCTCCGCCCCGACCTGGCCGCGATCGAACGGATGAGCGACGCGACCGGCATGCTTCAGCATTCGATCTATTCGGTGCCCGATCGTGCGCACGGCTATTGCATCGACGACAATGCCCGCGCGCTGATCCTGATGAGCCGGATGCCCGGCCTCGATGCCGAGACCCGCGACCGTTGGACCACCATCTACGCGGCCTTTGTCCAATATGCCTGGAATCCCGATGCGCGGCGGTTCCGCAATTTCATGCGGTTCGACCGCAGCTGGTGCGAGGATGCCGGATCGGAGGATTCGAACGGCCGCGCCTTGTGGGCGCTGGGCGTGACCGCCGCCGAGGCGCATCTCGCCAAGCATCGAGACTGGGCGCGCATCCTGTTCGACCAGGCGGGCGAGATCGCTTGGGAACTGGGCAGCCCGCGCGCGCGCGCCTTTGCGATGCTGGGTGCGGCGGCGATCGTGTCCGCGCATCCCGGACATGCCCTTGCGACCCGCATCCTTTCGCGCTTCGGCGAAGAGCTGATCGCGTTGCTCGATCAGGCGCGGCGGCCGGAATGGCAGTGGTTCGAGATCGTGCTGGCCTATGACAATGCGCGCCTGCCCGAGGCGCTGATCCGCGCCGGCATCGCGCTGGATCGTCAGAATTTCGTCAAGGTCGGGCTGCAGACGCTGGAGTGGATCGTCGCGCGCCAGACGTCGCCCGAGGGCCGGTTCCGCGCGGTCGGCACCGAGAGCTTCGGGCGCGCTTATGCCGACCCGATGCAGTTCGACCAACAGCCGCTGGAGGCGCAGGCGACGATCGATGCCTGTGCCGCCGCGCACGCCGCGACCGGGGATGCGCGCTGGATCGACGAGGCGATGCGCGCCTATCGCTGGTATCTCGGCCACAACGACCTGGGCCTGCCGCTGGCGAGCGTGCAGGATGGCGGCTGTTTCGACGGGCTGATGCCGACGGGGCTCAACCGCAACCAGGGCGCCGAATCGATCCTGGCGCTGCAACTTGCCTCTTCGGCGATTTACGCGCTTTCAAATCAGGCCGGAAACGTGGCAGATCGGCATCGCGTCGTCGCTTGACCGACAATGCCCATGGCGGCGCGTGATGGGCGTGGGGGGCCGGATGCTCGATCTGTTTAACCACCCGGTGCGTCTGCGCGCCGATCCGTCGCGTGTGGTGGTACGTCCGTTTCACATCGGCTGGCAGCGCAACGGCAATTCACCGAGCCGCACCGAACGCCTGGTCCGCGAGGTGCTCGACATGTCCCCGCGCGAGGCGCGGGCGCAGCTTCAGGACGTGCTCAAGGATTTCGAGGCGCGCCATTGGCAGACGCGGCGCGTGTTCATGACCCGCTATGACGAGATCGAAGCCGTGTTGGGGCTGGACGGATCGCAGATCGGTGACGACAAGCGCCAGCTGATCGGCGCCTATTTCTGCCACGAATACAGCTATGCCGCCGCCGCGCTGATGAACCCGAGCGCGGTCCCCCACCCCGACCAGTCGGGCATGCCGCCGGGCAGCATGCGCATCCTGATGTCGATGCGCGCGGTCGGCGAGGGCCACATCTCGTCGATCGCGTTCCGCGAAGGCGTGCTGAGCACCGGCAACCAGCTCGAACTGGCCCCCCAGCCACCTTTTGCCACCTCCGCCGATGCGGTGTGCCTTGAGGATTGCGTGCCCGAAGGCGCGGTGACCGTTCACCGCCACCGCGACAGCACGCTGTCGGGCACGGTCCTGTTCCCGATCACCCACGCCCAGTCGAACGGGCTGGAGGACCTGCGCCTCACCCGCTTCATGCACGCCGACGGGTCGTTTGAATGGATCGGCACCTATACCGCCTACAACGGCTCGATGATCCAGTCGGAGCTGCTGCGCACCCGCGATTTCCGCGCGTTCGACATGGTGCCGATGTCGGGATCGGCGGCGCGCAACAAGGGGATGGCGCTGTTCCCGCGTCAGATCGACGGCGAGTATCTGATGATCGGGCGGCAGGATGGCGAGAACCTGTTCCTGATCCGCTCGCACAACCTGACCCACTGGAACGAGGGCACGCGCCTGCTCGAACCGCATTATCCGTGGGAACTGGTCCAGATCGGCAATTGCGGCCCGCCGATCGAGCTCGACGAGGGCTGGCTGCTGCTCACCCACGGCGTCGGCGCGATGCGCAAATATTCGATCGGCGCGGTGCTGCTCGACAAGGCCGATCCGTCAAAGGTGCTCGGCCGCACGCGCGAGCCGATCCTGGCGGCGGCAGATCAGGACCGTGAAGGCTATGTGCCCAACGTCGTCTACAGCTGCGGCGCGATCCGCTACGATCACACGCTGTTCATTCCCTATGGCGTCGCGGACAGCTCGATCGCGTTCGCCTTCGTGCCGATTCAGTCGCTGCTCAAGGTGATGTAGCGGCCCCGGCGGCTCAGCCCCGGAACAGGCCGCCCAGCACCCCGCGGACCAGCTTGGCGCCCAGGCTCTGCTTGCCGCGCGACGTGCCGCCGAAGATCGCCTTGGTCACTTCATTGGCGACGGTGCGCCCGACGGTCGACGCCGCCGATCGCGTTGCCGACGTCGCTGCCTTGTTCCATGGCGATGCGGCGGCGGCGCGATCGGCCTCGCGCTGGCGCCGGGTCGCCTCGCGTTCAGCGGCGATCCGCGCGCGCTCGGCTTCCTTGGCAACGCGGGCGGCTTCCTTCGCCTCGGCCGCCGCCTGCTTTTCGGCTTCGGCTTCCGCCTTGGCAGCTTCGGCGGCAGCGGCGGCCTCGGCTGCCTTGGCCCCCAGCAGCTCCTCCGCCGATTCGCGATCGATGCGGGTGTCGTATTTGTCGCCGATCGCGTCGGTCTGGATCAGCACGCCGCGTTCGACCGGGGTGAGCACGCCCACCCGCGAGCGCGGTGGCGCGATCAGCGTGCGTTCGACCGGGCTGGGCGAGCCATCGGCCTGAAGCAGCGAGACCAGGGCCTCGCCGACCTTGAGCTCGGTGATCGCGCTGCCGACCTCGATCGCGGGATTGGGGCGAAAGGTCTCCGCCGCCGCCTTGATCGCGCGCTGTTCCTTGGGCGTGAAGGCGCGCAGCGCGTGCTGGACGCGGTTGCCGAGCTGGCCCGCCACGGCATCGGGAATATCGACCGGGTTCTGGGTGACGAAATAGACGCCCACCCCCTTTGATCGGATCAGCCGCACCACCTGCTCGATCTTCTCGGTCAGCGCCTCTGGCGCATCGTCGAACAGCAGATGCGCCTCGTCGAAGAAGAAGACGAGCTTCGGCTTGTCCGGGTCGCCGACCTCGGGAAGCGTCTCGAACAGCTCCGACAGCATCCACAGCAGGAAGGTGGCGTAGAGCCGGGGGCTGGCCATCAGCTTGTCGGCGGCGAGGATGTTGATGACGCCGTGGCCATTGTCATCCGTGCGGATGAAGTCGGCAAGGTCGAGTGCGGGCTCGCCGAAGAAATGGTCGCCGCCCTGGCTGCGCAGTTGCAGCAGCTGGCGCTGGATCGCCCCCACGCTCGCCTTGGTGACATTGCCGTAGCGGGTCGACAATTCATCCGCGCGTTCGGCGCAATGGACCAGCATCGCCTGGACATCGTCGAGGTCGAGCAGCAGCAGCCCCTCCTCGTCCGCGAGGTGGAAGGCAATGGTCAGCACGCCTTCCTGCGTGTCGTTGAGGTTGAGCAGGCGCGACAGGAGCAGCGGCCCCATCTCCGACGCGGTCGCGCGGATCGGATGGCCCTGTTCGCCGAACAGGTCCCACAGCTGCACCGGCGCGGGCGCGTAGCTCCAGTCTTCATAACCGATGTCGGCGACGCGCTGCGCAAACGGCGCGTGGACCTTCGCGGTCGGCGATCCCGCCATGCCCAGGCCGGCGATATCGCCCTTCACGTCCGCCACGAACACCGGCACGCCGGCGCGGCTGAAGCCCTCGGCCATGCCCTGCAGCGTCACCGTCTTGCCAGTGCCGGTCGCGCCGGCGATCAGCCCGTGGCGATTGGCGCGTTTCAGCACCAATGCCTGCGGGGCGACGCCGCCCATGCCTGCACCGATATAGAGCGTCGCTGGGTCCGTCATGCCATCCTCCCGATCAGGAGGATGGCATAGCGGCTTCGATGCCTGCGGTCAGCAGGTCGTTGCTTCGGGCGTTACTGCGCGAACCGAACCGCGAAGAATTGCGAGATGCCGCCGCGACGATTGACCAGCAACAGCACCGACTCGCGATTGGCGGTGCGCGCCTGGCCGATCAGGCGCTCGAAATCGGCCGGGCTGGTAATCGGCTGGCGGTTGACTGCGCTCACCACGTCGCCGCGCCGAAGCCCCTTGGCGGCGGCATCGCTGGCCGGATCGACCGCCGCGATCACGACGCCCCGCGTTTCCGGCGGCACGCCGACCGTCTGCGCGATCTGGGGCGTGAGCGCCTGCACCGACATGCCGATCGCGGACGAAGCCGGCACCGCATCGGGCTGCTCCGGCTGGCCTTCCTCCATCTGGAACCCGGCCAGCTCCTCCTCCGGCGGGCGGGTGCCGACAGCGACATTCAGCGTCTGGCGGCGGCCGTCGCGGATCAGTTCCAGCGGCACGCGGGTGCCCGGCGGCACGGCAGCGATCAGGTTGCTGAGCGTCTGTTCGGGCGTCACGTCCTTACCGTTGACGCGCACAATGACGTCACCCACGCGGATGCCCGCCTTTTCCGCGGCCTGGCCGGGCTCGACCCGGCTGATGATCTCGCCGCGATCCTTGGGCAGCTCGAGCGCGGACGCGATATCGTCGGTCAGCGGCTGGATGCCGACGCCCAGATAACCGCGCTGGACCGACTGGCCCTTCATCAACGTGTCGACGATCGGCTTGGCCTGTTCGGCGGGGATCGCGAAGCCGATGCCGACATTGCCGCCGCTGGGCGACAGGATCTGGCTGTTGATGCCGATGACATTGCCCTGCAGGTCGAACATCGGCCCGCCCGAATTGCCGCGATTGATCGAGGCATCGGTCTGGATGAACTTGTCATAGGGGCCAGTGACGCGGTTGACCGCCGAGATGATCCCCGCGCTGACCGATCCGCTGAGGCCGAACGGATTGCCGATCGCGACCACCCAGTCGCCGACGCGCGCCTGGCGCGAATCGCCGAACTTGACGAAGGGCAGGTTGTCGCCCTCGATCTTCAGCACCGCCAGGTCGGACCGGACGTCGCGCCCGACCACGGTCGCCTTGAATTCGCGCCGGTCGGCGAGGGTCACGGTGATCGATTCGACCATTGCGCCGCGCGCGCCGGCGGAGATCACGTGGTTGTTGGTGACGACGTAGCCGTCTTCGGAGATCAGGAAGCCCGATCCGAGCGATTCGGCCTCGCGCGTGACGGGGCGACCGCCCTGCTGGCCGCCGAAAAAGTTTTCGAACGGCGTGCCCTGGAACGGGTTGGCGCTGACCTGGACGCGCTGGGTGGTCGAGATGTTGACCACCGCGGGCTGAAGCCGGGCGACCATGTCCGCAAAGCTCATCGGCGCGCCGCCGCGCGGGCTGGCGGCGTTGATCGCGCCGGGTTCGTTCTGGGCGGTCTGCGCGCCGGCCGGCGGCTGGAGCGCAAGGGTGGCGGCGGTGCCGCCAAGCAGAAGGGCGGAAGTGATGGCGTAAGCGTAGCGCACGATGGAGCTTTCCTCTTCTAGGTCCGTTCGCCGGGAAATAACCCGGCTATCTGGCCAATTCTTGCTGAACCCTGTTTGAATATCCGTGTGGGAACGGCGTCTGTCCGGTCATCGCCCGCCGCCCTCGAACTGCCGCAAATAGGCGTTGTTGGGCGACAGGATGATCGAGGTTTCGCCGGTGGTCGTCGAACCGTCGGCGCCGAAGGTCCGGCGATAGGACTGCATCGCCCGCCAGAACTCATAGAAATCGGCATCCTTGCCGAAGCTCTGGGCATAGATCTGCGCGGCCTGCGCCTGGGCGTTGGCCTGGACGATCTGCGCCTCGCGCCGGCCCTGCGCCTGGATGGTCAGCGCCTCCTGGTTGCGCGCGGTGCGCATCCGCTGCAGCGCGCTGTCGAGCGGGCTGCCGGTCGGCAGGTCGGCATGCTTGATTCGGACGTCGACGATCTGCGCGCCATATTGGCCCGCGATCTTGTTGAGCTCGAACTGGATATTCTCCATCACCTGGCCGCGTTCGGGGCTGAGCAGCGCGGCGAAGGGCCGCTTGCCCAGCTCGTTGCGCAGCGTCGATCCCAGGATCGGCTGGAGCCGGTCGGCGATCAGCTGTTCGGTGTTGCCCGCCGAGCCGGTCGAGACAACGGCGCGCAGCGGATTGGTGATGCGGAAGCGCGCGAACGCGTCGACCTGAAGCCGCAGCTGGTCGATCGACAGCACCTGCTGGTTGTCGAGCTCGACATCGAGCACGCGCTTGTCGACGAACACGACGCGGTCGAGGAACGGGATGCGTCCGACGATCCCCGCCCCGGTGCTGCCGAACCGCTCGCCCGGCTGATACTGGTTGACGACGCCCTGCGGCTGCTGGAGCCGCAGGATCACCGCCTGCTTGGTTTCGGGGACGATCGCGACCGAATTGACCAGCAGGATGACGGCGGCGAGGATCAGCAGCCCGATCGCCAGCGGATTGCGCAGCGCAAGATTCATCGCCCGCCCTCCGGCGTCGCAGGGGGTTCGGCCTGGGCGGCGGGCGGCGGCGCATTATTGCGGCGCTGGATCTCGGGCAGCGGCAGATAAGGCGTCACGCCGGGGGTTTCGACGATCGTCTTGTTCGAACGCGCCAGCACTTCCTCCATCGTCTCGTAATAAAGCCGCCGGCGCGTCACGTCGGGCGCCAGGCGATATTGCTCGTAGATCTTGTCGAACTCGGCCGCGTCGCCCTGGGCACGCGCGATCACCTGTTGCGCATAGGCGCGTGCGCGGTTGAGGTTGGACTGGGCCTCCTGCTGCGCGGCGGTCACCGCCTTGAAATCCTCGTCCACCGCCGCGGGGGGATTGGCCTGCTTGATCGCGACGCCGAGCACCTCGACCCCCGAACCATATTCGTCGAGCATCGCCTGCATCCGGCGCTGGACGTCGACCTCAATCGCGGCGCGGCCCGCGCCGATCGCCTGGTTGAGGCTGACCGTCGCTACCGATGCGCGCATCGCGCTCTCCGCGGTCGCGCGCACCGTCTCCTCGGGCCGCGCGATCTGGAAGACATAGGCTTCGGGATCCTTGATGTTCCAGCGCACCTGATAGGACAGATCGACGATGTTCTGGTCGCCGGTCAGCATCAGATTCTCGGTCGCGTTGGTCGGGAACACTTCCTCGCGGTTGCGTTCGACATCGACCAGTTCGACCTGCATCAGCGGCGCGGGCAGCGTGAACTGCACCCCGGGCGTCAGCGTCGAATAATAGCGGCCGAACAGCGTCGCGACGCCGCGCTGCTGCGGGCCGACCGAATGAACCGACGACAGCAGGATCCACAGGCCGACGATCAGCGCGCCGCCGATCCACCACAGCGCCGGGCCACCCGGCGTCTTCAACCCGCCGCCGCCGTTGCGCCGCGCGCGCTTCAGGAATTCGTCGAGCGAGGTCGCGCCGCTCTTCGGCCGCCGGCCCTCCGGCGGGAACGCCCAGGGATTGCGCGGCCCCGACCCGTCGCCGCCCGAACCGCCGCCGGAGCCATTGCCCCACGGGCCCTTGGGATTGTCGTTCCGCAAAATCCCGGCACCGGGCAGCCAGCCAATCATCTTTCGCATGTCCTCTTTATAGGAGGCTCGCCTGCGATTTACAGTGGTAACACGCGGCGCACGCCTTATCTGGCGCGTGATGACGACCCAAGCCCAACTCCAGGCTCTGCTCGACCCCGTTTGCGCCGGCCGCGCGACGGCGCGGCTCAACGACGGCCGCGCCAGCATCATCCTGGACGTGACCGGGCTCGCCGCCCCGGCGCGCGACGCGCTCGAACAGGCCGCACAGCGGACGGCGGGCGACGCGCCCGGCGTGCGCGAGGTGCGCGTCGCGCTGACGAGCACGCGGGTCGACCGGCGGCTGATCGCGGTGGCGAGCGGCAAGGGCGGGGTCGGCAAGTCGACGCTGACCGCCAACCTGGCCATCGCGCTTGCGCGGACCGGGCGACGCGTCGGCGTGGTCGACGCCGACATCTATGGCCCGTCGCAGCCCAAGCTGCTCGGCGTCGAAGGCGTCAAGCCGCAGGCGCGCGACAAGATGCTGGTGCCGGTCGAAACCCCTTATGGCGTGCCGCTGCTGTCGATGGGGCAGCTGGTCGCGCCCGGCCAGGCGATCGCGTGGCGCGGGCCGATGGCGGGCGGCGCGCTCGGCCAGCTGGTCGACGGCGACTGGGGCGCGCACGACGTGCTGCTGCTCGACCTGCCGCCGGGCACCGGCGACGTCCAGCTGACCATGATCCAGAAGCACCGCCCGGCGGGCGCGGTGATCGTGTCCACCCCCCAGGACCTGGCGCTGATCGACGCGCGCCGCGCGATCGACCTGTTCGCGACCGCAAAGGTGCCGATCATCGGCGTGGTCGAGAACATGGCGGGCTATGCCTGTCCGCATTGCGGCGAGATGTCCGACCCGTTCGGGCATGGCGGCGCACAGGCGGCGGCGCAGGCGCTGGGGGTGCCCTTCCTGGGCCGGATCCCGCTGACGCTGGCGATCCGCACCGCATCGGACGCGGGCACGCCGCCGGCCGCGGGCGAAAGTGCCGATGCCGCGATCTTCGCCGGGCTGGCCGCCGGCGTCGCGGCGTGGCTCGACCAGCCGGCGCGCTGAACGCTCAGGCGACGGCGAACAGCCAGGCGAGCGGATCGGCGACGCGCGCCGCCCACGCATTCTCCTCATGCGGGGCACCGGAATAGGTGCGGCTGGCAAAATCGCGCGCCGGCCGCCAGCCGAGCGCCGGCAGCAGCGCGTCGACCGCAGCCTGGTAGGGCGCGTAGAGCCGGTCGAGCGTCGCGGTGCCATGGTCGAACCAGATGCGCCGCCCAGCGGGCTTGCCGAGCCGGTCGCGCAGATAGCCCGTCCACGCCGCCGTCACCGCATCGGCATGCGGCGCGGCCGCCCGATCGTCGGGCGGGATAAACATCGGCCAGTGCGTCGACAGGCACCCCGCCGCCCCGAAGATGTCGGGGCGTTCGACCAGCGCATAGAGCGAGATCAGCCCGCCCATGCTCGACCCCATGACGCGCGTATCGGCGACGCCCGGCCGGGTACGATAGGCGCGGTCGACCGCGGGCTTCAGGACATCGGCCATGAAGGCGAGATAGGCATCCGACCGGACCGGGCCGCCGCCGATGCGCACGCCCAGGTCGGCGCGGACATCGGGTGCCAGGCGATCATAGGCAGCGCGCGGCAGATAGGTGCGAAAGCGCGCGTCACCCGGGTTCCACACGCCGACGATGATCGGCGGATCGATCGTCCCCGCCGCCGCCAGCCGCGCGGCCGCGCGATCGACATGCCACACCTTGCCATAGCCGCTGACCGCCGGATCGAACAGATTCTGGCCGTCGTGCATGTAAAGGACGCTGCGCGGCGGGGCGTCCGCCCCCGTCGCATCGGGTCGCCAGATCGACACGCGCACCGGGCCGATGCCAGGGGCATCAAGCGTCCATTCATCCAGCCGGGGCGCGGCGGCGGTCAGCGGGCGGACGCGCGCGCACCCTGCCGCGGCCAGCAGAGCGCCGAGCGCCGCCCGCCGCCGCATCATTTGCCGGCGGCGAAGCGCACCGCATAGCCGCCGCCCGGGGCCATGGTCAGTGCCAGCGTGTCGCCAGCGGTGACCTTGCGCGTTTCGATCGCGATCGAATGCCGCTTCTCCGTGCGGTAATCGGCGTCGTCGCCGTCGCGATAGATGGTGGCGGTATAGGTCTTGCCCGGCGCGAGGAAGTCGAGCGCGACGCGCGTGTCGCGGCGCGTGCCGTCGCCGACGCCGCCGACATACCAGTCCTCGCTGTTGCGGTCCTTGCGCGCGATCACCGCATATTCGCCGATCGCGCCCGACAGCATCCGGGTTTCCGACCAGTCGGCGGGCACCTTCGAGATGAAAGCCAGCTCGCGCGGATATTTGGCCAGGTTTTCGGGCAGGTCGGCTGCCATCTGGATCGGCGAATACAGCGTCAGATAGAGCGACAGCTGCTTGGCGAGCGTCGAGTTGAGCTTGAGGTCGCCCTGCCCGCTCAGGCTCAGCACGCCGGGGGTGAAGTCCATCGGCCCGGACAGCATCCGGGTAAAGATCAGTGTCGCTTCATGCTCCACCGGGTTCACCGGGATCGCCCAGGCGTTATATTCCATGCCGCGCGCGCCTTCGCGGCCCACCCAGTTGGGATAGGTGCGCCTGAGCCCGGTATCCTTGATCGGCTCGTGCGCGTTCACCGCGACCTTGTACTTCGCGGCGGTCTCGACGACTTTCAGATGGTGCTGCGCCATGCGCTGGCCGTCATGCCATTCAAAGACGTTGTGGCCGTCGGGTCCCGGCGCCTGGATGCCGCCGGCATCGGCGACATAGCCGGTCTTGACCGAATCGACGCCGAGCTCGCCATAGAGCTTCATCGCCGCGTCGAGCTGGGCCTCGTAATCGGTGATGTTGCCGCCGGTCTCGTGATGGCCGATCAGCCGCACGCCCTTCTTGCGCGCATAGTCGGCCAGCCATTTCAGGTCGAAATCGGGCGTCGGTTCGGTGAAGCTGAAGCTCGAATTGCCGCCGAACCACGGGCCGTCCCAGCCCTTGTTCCACCCTTCGACCAGCACGCCGCGAAAGCCGTGCTTGGCGGCGAAGTCGATATGCCCCTTCACATGCTCGGTGGTGGCACCGTGGCGCGGGCCCGTGCTCCACGTCCACTTGTTGAGGTGCATTTCCCACCACACGCCGATATATTTGAACGGCTTGACCCAGCTGACATCGCCCAGCTTGTTGGGTTCGTTGAGGTTGAGCTCGAGGTCGTTGTCATAGAGGCCCGGCGCATCCTCCGCGATGCGGATCGTGCGCCACGGCGTCGTGAACGGCGCGGCGCGCACCACGCGGGGACCCTGCGACGACGGTGACAGCTGGGCGCGGAAGCGCTGACCCTCGAAACGCTTGAACCACATCGCCGAATAGTCGACCAGCGCGGCTTCGTGGAACGACAGGTGCAGTCCGTCGTCCAGCCGCATCGTGATCGGCGTATGCGCGACCGACACCGCGTCGATCGGCGTCTTTTGATAGATGTATTCGTAGCGGTTCCAGTCGCCGCCGCGGATCCACCATGCGCTGCCGGGCTGGGCGACGACGAACTCGGTCAGCTCCTCCGCGATGCGCGCGGTCTTGAGGTTGGGCTGCTCGGGAAAGTCGATGCGAAAGCCGACGCCGTCGTCGAAGACGCGGAATTCGGCGATCATCACGCGCGCGAGCGCCGATGTTTCCTGAAGGCGGACCCGCACGCCGTTGAAGCGATTGGTAACGAAGCGCCGCTCGCCCCAGGGCTGTTCCCAGCGGTCGTCGCCGCGCGTCTGCTCAGAGCCCGTGACGCGGATTGCGCGGGTCAGCGGATCGGCGTCGGTAAAGGTGAAGCCCAGGCGCGACGCGGCGATGACCGGCTTGCCGTCGCGGAACACCCGATAGTCGGGCTTGCCGTCGGGATCGACGCCGACATCGACGGTGATCCGTCCGTCCGGCGACGCCACCGTCACGCGCTCTGCCGGTGTCGCCCCCTGCGCCAGCGCGGCGGGCGCGATCGTCAAAGCCATGATCGCGAGTGCCGAACGAACCATCTTTCTACTCCCTGACTGAAAGCTGCGGGTCGGCGGGCGCATCAGCCCACCGTACCGATGACGCCCGCAAAGGGCCCGAGCGTCGCGCGGTCGCGCTCCCCCGTCGCGGCGCGCGTCACCATCGTGGCGGGCGCGGTCCAGTCCACCGGTTCGGCGGACAGGTTGAACGCGCAGATGACGGTGGCAGCGCCCGGATGATGGCGCTCGAACACGAGCAGCGCATCCGAGGCGACGCGCACCGTCAGGTCACCCACGCCGAGCGCCGGCAGGTCGCGGCGCAGGCGGATGAGCGTGCGCGTCCAGTTGAGCAGCGAATCGGCGTCGCGCCGCTGGCGATCGACCGCCAGCGCGCCATGATCGACCCCGTGCGGCAGCCACGGCTTGTCCGATCCGAAGGCGAGGTCAGGCGCCTGGCTTTCCCACGGCATCGGCGTGCGCGCGCCGTCGCGCGACAAAGTGTGCGGCCAGTTGGCGATCGCTTCGGGATCCTGCAGCTGGTCGAAGGGGATGTCGACCTGGGTCAGGCCCAGCTCCTCGCCCTGATAGAGGATGACGTTGCCGCGCAGCGCCATCAGCAGCAGCATCTTCACGCGCGAAAAGGCGCGCGCATGTTCGGGCGCGGCCCAGCGCGACAGACCGCGCGGCGCGTCGTGATTCTCGAATGCCCAGCTTGGCCAGCCAATGCCCGGCGCGTCGGGCCATGCATCGACCGCACCCTGCACCACCGCTGGCGTCAGATGCGGTGCATAGAGGAAGTCGAAGCCATAGGCGCTGTTCAGGCGATGGTCGCCCGCGGTGAACAGCTTCATCTCGCTGGCGGAATTGTCGCCGCCGACCTCGGCCATGGTGAAGATGCCGTTATAGCGGTCGATCTCGCCGCGCAGCCGTTCGATGAAGCGGACGATGTCGGGATGGCTCTGGTTGAACTGCTTCAACTGGAAATCGAACGGACGGGTGCGCACGCGTCCGGTGTCGGGCGCGGGCGGATTGTCGCGCAGCTCGGGGTCGTGCATCGCGAAGTTGAGCGCATCGAGCCGGAAGCCGTCGACCCCGCGGTCGAGCCAGAAGCGCGTGACGCCCAGGATCGCGTCCTGCACCTCGGGGTTGTGCAGGTTGAGGTCGGGCTGTTCGGCCAGGAAATTGTGCAGATAATATTGGCCCCGCCGCGCGTCCCACGCCCAGGCGGGACCGCCGAACACCGACTGCCAGTTGCTGGGCGGGCTGCCGTCGGGCTTGGCATCGGCCCAGACATACCAGTCGGCCCTGGCATTGGTGCGGCTCGACCGGCTTTCGCGGAACCAGGGATGCTGGTCCGACGAGTGCGAATAGACCTGGTCGATCAGCACCTTGAGCCCGAGCGCATGGGCGCGCGCGACCAGCGCGTCGAAATCGGCGAGCGTGCCGAACACCGGGTCGACCCCACAGAAATCGGCGACGTCATAGCCGAAGTCGCGCATCGGCGAGGTGAAGAAGGGCGAGACCCAGATCGCATCGACGCCCAGTTCGGCGACATGGTCGAGCCGCCGGGTAATGCCCGGCAGGTCGCCGATGCCGTCGCCGTTGGTGTCGGCGAAGCTGCGCGGATAGATCTGATAGATCACCGCACCCTTCCACCACGGATGGTCGGGAGCGGGAGACGGCTGGGGTTTGGTCAACGCGGACATCGAGTTCATTTTCCGGACGCAAGGATACAATAGGCGAAGGGGGCGAGCGTGAGACCGATGCTGCCCGGCGCACGCGGCGTGGCGGGACAGGTGCCGCTCAACGCCACGAACCCGGTGCTGGCGGGATCGACCTCGACATTGCCCGACCAGGCGCTGGCGGCGGTGTTGAAGGCGATCAGATATTCGCGCTTCGTTTCCGGATCGAAGCGGCTGACCGCGAAAAGGCCCGGTGTCTTGCCCGCCGCGCGCGTCACCTGAAGCCCGCGGCGCAGCGCAGCATGGCCGGTGCGCAGCCTGGCCAGTTCGGTCACGGTGGTGCGCAGCGGATGATCGGCGAAATGGTCCGCGCCGGGCGACCGGTCGGTGCCGACCAGCCGGTTGTCGAGATAGACGGCGACCTGAGTCGCGAACATGTCCTCGCGCGCGTCCTGATCGCCGCCGTCACCGGAAAAGCCCTGTTCATCGCCATAATAGACGGTGGGAACGCCGCGCAGCAGCAGCAGCATCGCGTGACCCAGGCGGACGCGCGCGAAAATCTCATCCTCGCTCGCCTGGGGGAACCCCTGGCGGACGGCGGTGGCGAAGCGGCCCTGGTCGTGATTGCCGATGAAAGTCGGCAGCCTCAACGCCGCCGGCTCACCACCGGCATAGAGCGCATCGCCTTCGAACAGGCGCGCCAGCCGATCGGTGCCCTTCGCGCCGGCCACGGTTTCACGCACCGCGGTCGAAAAGGCGAAGTCGAGCACGCTTGGCAGCTTGTCGACGATGGTGTGGCGGGCGAGCAGGCCGGGCTCGAGGTCGCCATAGGCCGCTTCGCCGAAGATATGGAAATGGGGGATGCCCCGCGCCTTCGCGCGTTCCAGCATCGCCGGCGCGAACGCCGCCCAGAATTCCGGATTGACGTGACGCGCGGTGTCGATGCGAAAGCCGTCGACGCCGAACCGGTCGATCCAGCTGGCATAGATGTCGATCATCCCCTGCACGACGCGGGGATGTTCGGTCATCAGGTCGTCGAGGCCGGAAAAATCGCCCATGGTCGAGCTTTCGCCCTCAAAGGTCGAATTGCCGCGATTGTGATAGTAGATTGGATCGTTGAGCCAGGCGGGCACCTTCACCTGTCGCTCGCCCGGCGCGACACGGGGCGTATAGGCGAAGTTGGGGTTGGTCAGCCGCGCGAAATTGTCCACGGTCATTACCCGGTCGCCGGCGAATCCCGGATTGATCGGCGCGCCGTCGACGCCGCCGACGGTCGAGTAGGGATAGTCGGCGCGGCCGCGATAGTCGCACGCGCGGTCGCCGCATTCCACATTGTGGATGACGTCGGCGGTATGGTTGGCGATGATGTCCATATAGACCTTCATGCCGCGCTCGTGCGTCGCGTCGACCAGCGCCTTGAAGTCCGCCTCGCTGCCGAGATGCGGGTCGACCGTCGTGAAGTCGGTGATCCAGTAGCCGTGATAGCCCGACGTTTCCTCGCCCGGCGCGCCCTGCACCGCCTTGTTCTTGAACACCGGCGTCAGCCAGATCGCCGTGGCGCCCAGCGACTGAATATAGTCGAGCCTCGCGATCAGCCCCTTCAGGTCGCCGCCATGATAGAAGCCCTTGTGCGTCGGATCGAAGCCGTGGCGCAGCCGGTCGCCACGGATGCCGCCGGTGTCGTTGGCGGGATCGGCATTGGCGAAGCGATCGGGCAGGACGAAATAGATCACCTCGTCCTCGGGTGGCCGCTGGCGCAGATCCTGGGCGGCGGCGGGCATGACGAGCGCAAGGCCGGCGGCGAGCGCGAGGGCGCGAAACGCGATCATCGCGCGACCTTCAGTGGCGTGGCCGGTGCCGCGGCGATGCCGTCGAGGAAGCGCGCATGGCTGGGCATCGCCGACACCGCATTGGCCGCGATGTCGCGGACCGCGCCCAGGAAATCGGCGAGCTGGTCCGGGGTCAATGCGTCGGCGAGCGGGTGCCAGGCGTCGGGCAGCACGCCCTGGCCGATCATGACCTGAAGCCAGCCGGGTTCGGCGAACAGCTCGTCCTCGCGCCGCGACACACGCGCCGAGGCACGGAACAGGTCGAGCTTGCGCACCAGTTCGCCGGGCAGCGCCATCGTGCGGACATGGTCCCATAACGGTTCGCCGTGCCGCTGATTGGCGTGATAGTGGAGCACCAGAAAGTCGCGGATATGGTCATATTCGAAATGGGTCAGCCGGTTGTATTCGGCGCGATCCGCCTCCGCCATCGCGCCGGCCGGCAGGAAGGCGAGGATGCGCGAGATCGCGGTCTGGACCAGATGGATGCTGGTCGATTCGAGTGGCTCGAGAAAGCCGCTGGCCAGCCCGACCGCGACGCAGTTGCGATGCCAGAAGGTCCGGCGCTTGCCCGGCGTGAAGCGCAGCGGGCGGGGATCGCCCAGCGCCGGGCCGTCCAGATTGGCGAGCAAGGTCGCGGCGGCCGCGTCGTCGCTCACGAACCGGCTGGCATAGACATAGCCGTTGCCCGTGCGATGCTGGAGCGGGATGCGCCATTGCCAGCCCGCGGTGCGCGCGGTGGCGCGCGTAAACGGATCGGGCGGCGCGACATTTTCCGATGGCACCGCCAGCGCGCGGTCGCACGGCAGCCAGTCGCGCCAGTCCTCATAGCCGACACCCAGCGCCTCGCCGATCAATAGCCCGCGAAAGCCCGAGCAATCGATGAACAGGTCGCCGGTCACCTCGCGCCCGCCCTCGATCGTGACACCGGCGATGTCGCCATTGTCGGCCAGCCGCGTCCCGATGATGCGTCCTTCGACGCGGGCAACACCGGCGGCTTCCGCCTTGCCGCGCAGATAGGCGGCATAACGCGCGGCATCGAAGTGAAAGGCGTACGGCATGGCGGGCGCGGGGGCGTGCCGCACCGGATCGACGCGCGCGAACCTGCCGGCATAGGCCGCGACGTTGTTGAGCCCGTAGGCGCCGAACGCGTCGGCGATGCCGAGCGCGCGGGCGCGCAGCCAGTAATGATGGAACGGGGTGAGGCCCAGGCCACGCCCGATCGTGCCGAAGCCGTGCATATAGGCATGGCCGGGCCGCAGCCAGTCGCGGAACTCGATGCCTAGCTTGATGGTGCCCGACGTCTCGCGCAGGAACTCTGCCTCGTCGAGCCCGAGTGCGGCATTGAACAGCTGGATCTGCGGGATGGTCGCCTCGCCCACCCCGACGGTGCCGATCGCTTCCGATTCGACCAGCGTGACCTGACAGGCCGCGCCCGCCAGCCGGCCGAACGCCGCCGCGGTCATCCACCCCGCCGTGCCGCCGCCGACGATCACCACCCGGATCTTCGCCGGGCCCGTGCCTTGATCGGACTGCATCATCGGCTCTTCCTCTCCCGCGACGCGCCGCCGCCGGTCCATGCCCGGCGGCGGTCGTGCGCCACGAGCTTAGAAGCTGTACGTCGCGCCGAACAGGAAGGTTCGGCCGTAGGACTCGTTGGTGATCACCGCACGCGAGTCGTTCTGGAAGGTGATGAACGGCTCGTCGGTCAGGTTCAGGCCCTGAATGGTGAGCGCCAGCCCCTCGAGCGCGCCCGACTTGAAGCGATAGCCGACCTGGGCGTCGATGATCGATTCCGCACGGGCGGTGCGCAGGTTGCGGGTCGCCGAAATACCCTGGACTTCCGCGAGGAAGCTCGAGCGATACCGATGGCTGGCGCGCGCTTCGAAGCCCCAGCGTTCGAAATAGACGGTCGAGTTGACCACCCACTTCGACAGGCCGGGCACGGTGATCGCATCCGGATTGTCGCCCAGCGTCACTTCGCTGTCGGTGTAGGAGCCGCTCGACTGGATGCCGAAGCCTTCGAGCGCGGAGGTCAGCAGGCCGAGCGGCAGCGACAGCGTCGCTTCCACACCCTTCAGCGAGCCCTCGCCGCGATTGGTCGGGCCGGAGGTGATGCCGATCGGCGTCCCCAGCACCGCCGCCTGTGCCGGCGTCAGTTCGCTGGCAATCAGGTAGGAGAAGTCGGTGAGAAACGCGTCGTTCGGGTTCACGAAGTCGCGCAGATTCTTGTAGAAGCCGGCAACCGAGATGTAGCCCTGTCGCCCGAAATAATGTTCGACCGAGATGTCGACGCCGTCGGCGAGATAGGGGCGCAGCCGTGCATTGCCGCCCGACGCGCTGAACGCCGCCTGGTTGGGATCGGTTGAGGTCAGCCGCGTCAGGTTGACCGACGGCGACAGGCTGGCGTTCAGCTGATCCATGCGCGCACGGGCCAGCGTGCGGGCCGCGCCAACGCGAACCTGGGTGTTGGGCGCGACCTGGAAGTTCAGGTTGATGCTGGGCAGCCAGTTCACATAGCTCGCACCGTCAACCACCGGCAGGAACACCGCATTGATCGTTCCCGCGCTGCCGCCGGCACCGCCAACGATGCGCGCGCCGGTTGCGGTCTGGTCGGTATTGACGACCTGAAGGCCGAGATTGCCGGTCACCGGCAGCGAGCCGACATTGCCGTCGATGTCGAGGCGCACCCAGCCGGTCCAGACATTCTCGTCGACCTGCCAGTCCTGCGGGACGCTGAACGACGATGCCGCGACCGAGACCTGGTTGTAGAAACCGTTGGCGATCAGGTAGAGCGGATCATAGGTGACCTGGTCGCCAAAGCCGAGGAAGTAGAGGCCGGTGTTGCTGCCGCGCAGCGCCTCCGCGGGGATCGGCGCGGTGCGGGTGGCCCCGCCGGCGAGCGAGTTGGTCGCACCGGGCAGCGTCAGGAACGTCTGGAAGAAATCGCGCTCCTTGGTGCGACGGGCGATGTTGGTGCCGACTTCCACGCCGCTGAAGAAGCTTTCCTCGCTGAACTTCTTCTTCGCCGCGAAACGGATCTGCGCCAGCTCGTCGAGCGTGTTGGGCGAGTTGTTGAAACCGGCCTGGACCAGGTCGTTGCCCGCGCCCCAGCCCTGGGGGTCGGTCAGGCGGATCAGGCTGGTGTCGGCATAATTGCGCGTGGTCCCGAACTGGTAGATGCCACCCGACTGGCGCGAGAAGGTCAGCGTGTCTTCGGGCAGGCCGCGGCCGTAGCTCAGGCCGCTGTAGGATTCGATGCCCTCCGCCTCGCGGTCGGAACGCGAATAGCTGACGTCGAGCTCGACGCGGAACTGATCGTCCTCGTACTTGGTGTTCCAGCCGACCGCGAGCGCTTCAGTGTCCTTGCGGTTATAGTCGTTGCGGACGACGGGGTTCAGCCCAGTATAGGTGCCGCTGGTGATCAGGCCGTCCTCGACGGTGCCGCCGGGCTGGAGGATCGCGTCGCCCCAGTAGAGCGGCAGCTCGATGCCGCGCAGATACTGCTTTTCCGAATAGTCGGAATAGAAGATGTCGAGGGTGCCGTTGAGGCCGTCCAGCGGCTCGAACTCGATCGCGCCGAAGATGCCCAGGCGGTCGAGATCGGTGCTCTTCACATAGGGCTTGGCACCGCCGATCACCCCGGCGCCGACATAGGGCGCATATTCGGGACGGACGGTGAAGGTATCGTCGCTGGTGGTGGCGGTCCCACGGGTGTTGCGGATACCGAAATTGTCGTTGTTGAAGTCGAAGGTCGGGAAGCCCCACGCTTCGAAGGTCTGGATCTGGGTCGGCGACGACTGATACGCGACACCGAATGCGACGCCCAGGCGACCGTCGAGGAACTGGTCGACGAAGGTGAAGGTGCCGCGATAGCCGTCGCGCGGCGAATCCGGGTTCAGCTGCTCGCGCTCATTGAGCTCATAGCGGCCCGCGAGCGAGATGACGCGCTTGCCCGCCGCCAGCGGGCGGATGGTGCGCAGATCGACCGAACCGGCAAGGCCCTGGCCGATCAGGCCCGCGAACGGCGTCTTGTAGACGACGCCGCTGCTGATCAGCTCGGCGGGGAACTGGTCATATTCGACGCCGCGGTTGTCGCTGGACGACACCTGTTCGCGGCCGTTCAGCAGCGTGGTCGAGAAGTCGGGACCGAGGCCGCGGATCGACAGCACCTGGCTGCGCCCGTCGAGGCGCTGGGTGGCGAGACCCGGCAGGCGGCCGAGCGTTTCGGCGATCGACACGTCGGGCAGCTTGCCGATGTCTTCGGCGGAGAAGGCTTCGACGATGCCGCTGGATTCGCGCTTGACCGAAATCGCGCTTTCGACCGCGGCGCGATAGCCCATGATGACCATGTCCTCGCCGTCGCCGGTATCCTCCGGCGCGGCTTCCTGCGGCGCGGGCTCGGCCTCCTGGGCCAGTGCGGGCGTGGCGGAAACGAGCGCCATGGCGATCGCGGTGGCGCTGGTGCCGAGCGCACCGCGCAGACGGCGGTCGAGCGTGTTCGAAAGACGGATCATGAATTCCTCCCCTTGAGCGACGCTGGGCGATTGTCGTCCCGCCCTGGCCCCGAAAACTGTCGATGTGACGGTTCCGCCACGCGCGGTCCGCCGAATGTCGGCTTCGATAATTCGACGACCCCGCCGACGAATAGGGGGCATACGTATGCTGTTGCGGTGCGGCGGAGCGCGCAAGTGTTGCGCCGGAGCCACAACCACGGGCGGTGCGCGACTTGTTCCGCGCCGACAACCGCATTAGCAGTGGAGCGGGGCGACAGCCGCAGAAGCACCGCGCCCGTCATGGTGGAGAGGAACAGCCGCGTGTCTCGCCCGGCGTCGCAGCGACCGACATCGTTCGACATCGCCTATCTGGCGGGGGTGTCGCAGCCGACCGTGTCGCGCGCGCTGCGGGGCAGCCCGGCGGTCAGCCCGGAGACGCGCGCGCGCATCCAGCAGATCGCGCGCGAGCTGAACTACACGGTCGACAAGAACGCATCGAACCTGCGCCTGCAAAGCGCGCAGACGCTGGCGCTGTTGTTCTTCGAGGATCCGACCGCCGACAATTCGCTGATCAATCCGTTCTTCCTGTCGATGCTTGGATCGATCACGCGCAGCGCCGCCGCGGCGGGATATGATCTGCTCATCTCGTTCCAGCAGCTGACCAGCGACTGGCACACGGCATATGAGGACAGCGGGAAGGCCGACGGCATCATCCTGCTCGGCTATGGCGACTATGCGCTCTATCGCCCGCGGCTGGAGCAGCTGGTCGCGGCGGGCACGCATTTCGTGCGCTGGGGATCGCCCGAGCCGGGGGACCGCGACACCGCCATCGGCTGCGACAACCGCGCGGGCGGCAGGCTGGCGACCGACCACCTGATCGCGCAGGGCCGGCGGCGCATCGCATTTATCGGCACGTGCGACGATCATTATCCCGAGTTCCGCGACCGCTATCTGGGGCATGTCGATGCGCTGGCCGCGGCGGGCATCGCGCGCGACCCAGCGCTGCAGATCGATGCGATCACGCTGGAGCAGGCGGGCCACGACGCCGCGACGCGGCTGATCGAGGCGGGCGTCGCGTTCGACGGCATCGTCGCGGCGAGCGACCTGATCGCGATCGGCGCGATGCACGCCTTGCAGGCCCGCGGCATCGCGGTGCCCGCCGACGTCGCGGTCGTGGGCTTCGACGACATTCCCGCCGCCGCGCAGGCGACGCCGCCGCTGACCACCGTGCAGCAGGACGCCCGCGCGGCGGGCCAGGCGCTGGTCGACGCGCTGATCGTCCACATCCGCGACGGCACGCCGCCGGGCCGGCTTTTGCCCGTGCAGCTGCGCGTGCGCCAGAGCTGTGGCGCGCAGATCCACGCGCACCCGCATACGAATACGTGAAGCCGCCGCGCCGCGCCCGGCTTTGCCGGGGCGTCGAAGCGGCCTAGCCTGAAGGGAACGGCCGCAAGAAGCCACCCGCCGACACATGATTGAGGGATGTCTGAACGATGGAAAAGCCGCGCCAGGGCTTTTGGGGGCTGTGGAACATCAGCTTCGGCTTTTTCGGCATCCAGATCGGCTTCGCGCTGCAGAACGCCAATATGAGCCGCATCTTCCAGTCGCTGGGCACCAGCCTGGACGACTTGCCCGCGCTGTGGGTCGCGGCCCCGCTGACCGGGCTGCTGGTCCAGCCGGT
Organism: Sphingomonas sp. CCH15-F11; assembly: GCF_001557005.1. Lineage (NCBI taxonomy): Bacteria > Pseudomonadati > Pseudomonadota > Alphaproteobacteria > Sphingomonadales > Sphingomonadaceae > Sphingomonas > Sphingomonas sp. CCH15-F11. The sequence goes on from NZ_LSKG01000134.1 coordinate 110,584, forward strand.
GATCGGGCACATGAGCGACCGCACCTGGATCGGCCGGCTGGGGCGCAGGCGGCCCTATTTCCTGGCGGGCGCGATCCTGGCGACGCTGTCGCTGCTGGTCATGCCGCTGAGCGAGGTGCTGATCTTTGCCGCGGTCATGCTGTGGGTGCTGGACGCGTCGCTCAATGTGTCGATGGAGCCGTTCCGCGCGTTCGTCGGCGACATGCTGCGCAAGGACCAGCACGCGGCGGGATATGCGGTGCAGACCGCGTTCATCGGCGCGGGCGCGGTAATCGGATCGATCTTTCCCTGGGCGCTCGAGCAATGGGGCGTGTCCAACCATGCCGCCGCCGGGGGCATTCCCGACACGGTCCGCTACGCGTTCTGGTTCGGCGCGGCGGCGTTGTTCCTGGCGGTCACCTGGACCGTGGTGACGACGCGCGAATATTCGCCCGCGCAGATGACCGCGTTCGACGGCGCGGCGGACGAGGAGGGTGCGCAGCACACGGTGCGCGTGCTGGCGGCGCGCAGCCTGACCTCGTGCCTGATCTGGATCGGCGCGGGGGCGGCGGTGATCGCGGCGGTCGGCCTGCTGGGGCTGGAGAAGGAAGTGTATCTGGCCGGCGGGCTGCTCGCCGGCTACGGCCTGGCCAGCATGGTCGCGATCCGCATGGCGCGCGGCGGGGGCAAGGCGAACATGCTGAGCCACATCGTCGGCGATTTTTCCGGCATGCCCGACATCATGAAGCGGCTGGCGGTCGTCCAGTTCTTCAGCTGGTCGGCGCTGTTCATCATGTGGATCAACACGACCCCGGTGGTCGCGCAGTATTTCTATGGCGCCGCCGACGCGTCATCACCGGCCTATCAGCAGGGTGCCAACTGGGTCGACGTGCTGTTCGCCACCTATAACGGCGTGGCGGCGATCGCCGCGCTGACGCTGCTGCCCGTCCTGGCGCGCAGCATCGGGCGGGTGCGCACGCATGTCGTCGCATTGCTGTGCGGCGCGGCGGGCTATGCCAGCTTCTTCGTGTTCCGCGACCCGCAGATGCTGATCGCGAGCGAGGTCGGCATCGGGATCGCCTGGGCCTCCATCCTGGCGATGCCGTACGCGATCCTGGCGTCGAACTTGCCGCAGCGAAAGCTGGGCATCTTCATGGGGCTGTTCAACGTGTTCGTCGTGGTGCCGCAATTGCTGGTCGCGACCGTGATGGGATCGATCATGAAGCGGTTCTTCCCCGGCGATCCGATCTGGACGATGGCTTTTGCCGCCG